>DFBV01000100.1:0-12105 GCA_002366755.1 Anaerolineales bacterium UBA3071 | reverse complement strand
TCCGCAACGGGGCGGCCGGTCTTCACAGATTCACCCGGGTCGCCGCGCAACAGGCCGCGTAGTAAAGGGATGTACCCCTTAGCACCGCCCTTCTGCTCCGTCCACCAGCCCGCCGCCTTGGCCCGCATCCAATAGGTCTGGGCACCGCCCTTCTCCCACATGACGGCGCGGTTGCGTGTATCCACCCCCCAAAAAGTGCTGACACCAGTTTCATCCGTCTGCCACCTGTCATTGTCAATGGACTCGACTACCGTGCCGTCCGGCTGAAGCCGCAAAGCGATCAGGTCTTCGCCGTCCAATTTCCATCGCACCAGGGTGCCATCGGTTTCCACCGCCCACCACTCGTAGAACTCGGTCCCTGGCTTCTTTATCCGCCGCAGGGGCATGCCTACCACCCGCTCTGCACGCCAATCGCTGCCCACCAGCCAGGTGACATAGCGGATATGCAACGGCTGGTCCAGCCCTAACTGGGCTAAAAAGGATGCTTCCTGCTCTGGTGTAGCGAACGGCCCTAGGATGTTACGCGCGATGTTGCCGGGCGCGATCTCGTTGATGGCGAAGATAGCTATGGAAACGATGAACATCGTCAGGAGCATGAATCCGAGACGTCGAACGATAAACTTAGCCATGGCAAGTTTCCTTGAAGTTCAAAGTTCAAAGCTCAAAGCCCAAAACTTGTACTCCTCGTCCTCTGAGGGAATTCTTGGTTTTTTAGCTTTGGATTTGGTCCTTTTGAATG
Source organism: Anaerolineales bacterium UBA3071 (assembly GCA_002366755.1). Taxonomy (GTDB): domain Bacteria; phylum Chloroflexota; class Anaerolineae; order UBA3071; family UBA3071; genus UBA3071. Next base: position 11,366 of record DFBV01000100.1, on the reverse strand, counting down.
TGGGGCAGGCCACATGCCAGCCGTGACCTGCCCCAGTCAAGGCCGCCGACAGATTAGCAGCATAACCGCTATGTCTGACAGCAGAACCAGCTTTGCCTGCACCCTCATGACGTTGTGAGTGAGAGGCTTAGCTCTTCAGCCAGAGCTCGTTGAAGAGATCGTACTGGGTCGGGTGCGCCTTGAAGTTCTGGACCTTCTTGTTCGCGATAGCAAACTTGAATTGCCAGTAGGGGATGCCTATGGAGCCACGCTCGTACTGGATCTCCTCCAGCTTGCACATGATCTTGCGGCGTTCCTCCACATCCAGGGTCCCCTGAGCTTCCTTGAGCAGGGCTGAGAACTCCTCGTCCACCCAGCGTGTCTCGTTCCAGGGCACCGGCTTGCCCTCCTCGTCGGCGACGTAGGCCATAGCCAGAACCATCGTGCCCAGCGGGCGGTGCGTCCAGGGGGTGATTCCCAGGTCACACTCGGTCCAAATGTCCCAGTAGGCAGTGGTAGGCATGGTGTTGAGGTTGATGGTGAGGCCCGCCGGGGCGGCGTCCTGCTTGAGTATCTCTGCGTAGGCGACGACGTCCGGCCAGTCGGAGCACACGGCACATTCAACCGTGAGCCCATCGGGATAACCCGCCTCGGCCAGCAGGGCCTTGGCCCGCTCCGGATCGTACTTGGGAATCGGCCTCTCGCAGTACTCCGGATGGACCGGCGCCACGTGGAAGTCCGCGCCCGGGTCCCCTTCACCGAAGTGCGCCAGCTTCAGGATCTTTTCGTGGTCCTGGCACAGCTTCAGCGCCATGCGCACCCGGTTGTCGGTCCAGGGATCCTTGTCCACCCGCATGCGTAAGACCCGAGTCTGGGCCGTAGACGCGCCGACCATATTAATGTTCGGATCGTCCTTCAGAGCCAAGAAGTGGTCGGTTTCTGGCTCGCTGATGGCGTCCACCTCCCCGCTCTGTATAGCCGCGTTATGGGCTGATGTCTCCCCACCCAGATCAATGTAGATGATCTCGTCCAGGTAGGGCAATGGCTTGCCATCGGCCCCCATCTGCCAGTAGTCATCACGCCGTTTCAGCACCACGCGCTCATCCTCAGAGTACTCCTCCAGTGTGAATGGGCCGGTGCCGACCGGCGACTTGATGAAGTCGCCCTCGAAGGTACGGTGATTCATGATCTGCGCCGGGTAGTGGAACAGGTGCTCCGGCACGGCGATCTGTGGCGTATCGAGGTGGAGCTTGACTGTGTGGTCGTCTACCTTCTCGACACCCTCCAGCTTCAGGTAGGACATCAGACCCAGGATCGAAGAACCCACCTCCTCATCCAGCCACTCCCCAAAGTTGAAGACGACGTCGTCGGCGTTGAACTCGTCGCCGTTGTTGAACTTGATGCCCTTGCGGAGATGGAGCGTCCAGGTCTTGAGGTCGTCACTAGCCCCCCACTTCTCCAACAGGTAGGGGTGGGTGAGGTTGTTCTCGTCGGTGAGTGTCAGGTATTCGGCTACGTGACGCGTGGTGTTGGAATTGGCCACCCAGGAGTAGCGAGCGGGATGATCAATGCGTCCCACGATTCCACGTATGCGCAGCGTGCCGCCGCGCCTGGGGCCGACTGGCTTTGGTGTTGGAGTCGGCGGTACTGGTGTAGGTTTCGGCGTTGGTGCTGGCGGTGCTTCGGTGGGCTTCGGCACACAGCCAGCGATCAGGCTCTGCGCCGCCGTGAGGGAGAGGCCCAGCAGGCCCGCGTAGCGCAGGAACTCCCGCCGGGACATCCTACCCTCGAGATACTGCTCCTTGAGTTCAGGAATCCGCTGATTCATTTTATGTCTCCTTATTGACTCTGAATTCGGCCGTTCCACGGACACCGTAGACTAAGGTTTTTCAGACATCACCTCCTTTCGGGATCGGGATCCCTCGCGAAAAGGGGTAGCAGCCCAACGCGGTTGGGCGTTATTCGCACCGAGACGGCCAATGCGATTGGCCTGCTGCCCACCAAGAAGCCCTCCACTCGACTTTCCGAGGGATTTCGGTTATTCCAGAATGCCGGCCAGCTTGAAGAAATTGGCCAGTAACTTGCGTCCGTCGTTGTACAATGTTTCTTCTTCTTCCGAGAAATAGTAATACTCGGGGTGGAACTGAGTCCCATAAACCAACGTGCCTGTGCGTCTGACGGCCTGAATCCGGCACACGTCGGTGGAGGCCAGCAGTTCAAAGCCCGGCGGCACTTCTTTCATTTCCCAGTAGTGCGCTTCGAGGAACACCGCTTCCTTTCCCAATCCCTCAAAAATAGGGTCCGCTTTGAGAACGCGCACCGGCGTGTGGTCCCATTCCTTGTGATAGCCCGGGCCGAGACCCGGATAAATGTCCTTTTCTCCGGCTTCCAGCCGTCGCATGGGACCGAGGGGAACTCCGTGGGCCAGGGCGATGAGTTGGTGGCCGCCGCAGAAACCGAGGATTGGCAAGTCGGCGTCCCGGACGATGCGGTACATTTCGGCCAGGTCCGCCTCATCGTACTCCGACCAGTCCGCCCCGCAGCCACTGATGAGCAGGGCCTGGATGCCCCACTCCTTGAGCCGTTGGCGGGTGACACGTGAATAGTTCTGCAGCAGACAGGCCTGGCCGGAGATTTCCTCCAGCCTCAGCTTGACCTCCATACGGCGTATAAGCTGGGTGGGCCTTTTCTCCGCATCCTGAAGTACCCTTTCATGTTCGATGTCTACGTAGCAAATCATCCAGGTTCTCCGTGCGGCGAAGCAGGGGTCTTCTTGGTGAACTCACGAAGCTTGGGTTCACACAAGGGCGAATGTCAGGGCAAGTGTCTTTGCATTTCATTGTGACACACCATTATACCATATCCTGACGTATAGCGCAAAACGTTGAACGGGAGCGTTACACATTTGGGACGTGCTAAACCGCCCCTGGAGCAATTATATCCAAGCGTAGTAGCGACTTTAGTCACTTTTGCAACGCCAGAACGACTAAAGTCGTTACTACGTGTCCCCAACGCGAAACGCTCTCGTTGAACCGAGCGGATGGCCACGTCTACACCCAACAATGTTTCATCAAGTCGTGAGTCAAAGCCCTTCCGGAAGGGAATCTCCGAGACTACGCGGCCGCCTGAGCCAGGATTTCCTGGATCTTTTGTTTCTTGTCCAGATCCAAGGGCTTGGGCTGATGCTCTTTGATGATCTCCTCGACTTGCGCGCTGAGCCGCTGGCCCAGCGTGGCGGCCCCGCTTTCCAACCATTCCGGCCGCCTCTTGCGGTCCAGGAGACTCGGATACCAAAAGTCGCGGAAACGTTTCAGCGTCTGTTTAGTGTCCAAAAAGTAGCCGCCGGGGCCAACCCTGTGCAGTTCGTCCAACATCAACGTATCATCGCTGACCTCGATCCCCTTCATGATGTGGTCTGTCATGGCGACCAGCTCATCGGTCAAGACGATCATCTCGTAGGAGGCGGTCAAGCCGCTTTCCATGTAGCCCACGTCGTGGATCAGGTTAGCGCCGCTGAACTTGGCCATAAGGACAGAGAGCATGGCCTCCAGGGCCGCCTGTTCGTCCATGACTTTGGCGTCGGAGCAGCCGGCGTACCCCCAGGTAGGAATGCCATACCAACGGCCCAACTGAGCAATGGCGGCCTTGGTAAGCTGGAATTCGGGCGAGCCATAGCAGATTTGCGCTGCGCTCATGTCCATGTGATGTAATCCGGCACCAAAGACAAACGGAGCGCCCCGGCGCTGCAACTGGTGCACCACCAGACCGCTGAGGATCTCGGCCAACGACATCACCAAACCGCTGGTCATGGTGATCGGCGCGGTGCCGCCCATCAGCGGCCCGGGCGAATGAACCACCGGCAACCGGTATTCGGCCATGAGCAACAGCTTGTCCACCGCCGTCTCCGACTGTTGCAGTGGCGAACTGGGCTCGGAATAGAGCAAGATGTGCTGCTGCTCCGCCAATGCTTCGTACCCACCCGCCACGGCGGCGGCCATATCAATGGCGCGCTGGCAACTGGCTCTGTCGTTGGTCACGAAAACGATGGGTTTGGTGGTATGCTTGAGCATCAGGGCCATCTGAACGTCGTAGGCCAGGGCTGGATCCACGTCAGCGGGAAGGCCGATGGACATGACGAAGTGAATGTTGGGCAAGGCATCGCACAAGTGATAGCCATTGATGATGTCCGCCTGGGTGAACTTGCGATGTTCACCGGTTTCAGGATCGAGCAGGTTCAGACAATCGGAACCGGTGCCAAAGTAGACCTTGGTCTCCTCCAGGAACATCGCCGGTTCGCCGTCGCGGTCGCACATGACGATCCGGCCGGGGGCCGAGGCCACTGCATCTTCCACCAGCCGCGCCGGGAACTTGACCAGGTTGCCGTCGGAGATAAAGGCCCCAGTCTGCTTCAACATGTCCAGGGCCTCCTGGTGATAGAAGCGGATACCCGTGCGTCGCAGCACTTCCAGGGCAGCCAGATGAAGGTCCTGGAGCTGACTATTCGAGAGAACGGCGAACTGGGGCGATGAGAAAGCAATAGAATTGGCAGTTTTCATATTTGTCTCCTTTTCGGGTCATTCTTCAAGAACTGTCAGCGGATTAAGCGGATGGAGCGGATTGTTGATGAAGCAAAATCAGCTTAATCCGCTCAATCCGCTGACGCGGCCAAAGCACGAGCCATGCGCTCCAGTGCTTTTTGGATGTTTTCCATCGAGTTGGCGTAAGAGAGGCGCAGATAGCCCTCGCCATTGTGACCGAAGGCAGTGCCGGGGAGCACTGCCACACCAGCTTCTGCCAGCAGATAATCGGCCAGTTCGGCGACGGGCCGGCCAAAAGCCTGGACGTTGGGGAAGGCGTAGAAGGCGCCCTGGGGCAGCGGGCAGCGGATGCCGGGGATCCCGTTGAGCCCCTGCACCATGAGGTCGCGGCGGCGGCGAAACTCGGCGCGCACGGCCTCCACCTCATCCTGAGGGCCGAGGATGGCCTCCAGACCGGCGAATTGGGTGAAGGTGGCCGTGCAGCCCACCGAGTGGGTGAGCAGCAGTTCCATCTTTTCGGCCAGCGGTTGGGGCATGATGCCGAAACCGAGCCGCCAGCCGGTCATGGCGTAGGTCTTGGAGAAACCGTCGGCCAAGATGGTGCGTTCGGCCATGCCCGGCAGGGAGACGATGCTGGGCACCTCCACATCATACGCCAGCCGGAAATAGATCTCGTCGGAGAGGATCCAGATGTCCTGGCGGCGGGCCACCTCGGCGACGTGGGCCAGCGTCCGCGAGGAGAGGATTCCCCCCGTGGGGTTGCCGGGGGAGTTGAGGATGATCATCCGCGTGCGGGGGCCGAGCCGGGCATCGAAGGCTTCCAGGTCCAGGTCGAAGCCCTGTTCCTCCAGCAGGGGCAGCGGCACCGGCGTCGCACCGGCCAGTCCGATGGCTGCCTCATAAGTTGGGAAGCCGGGGTCGGGATAGAGCACTTCGTCTCCCGCTTCGAGGAGGGCCAGCATGGGGAGGAGAAGCAGCGGTTTGGCCCCCGGGGCGACGACGACCTGCTCCGCGGTGAAATGCATGCCCCGTCGCCGGCCGGCATCCTCGGCCAGGGCTGCGCGCAGGGCAGGAAGCCCGGCCGGCGGGTTATAGCGGGTCTGCCCGGTGGCGATGGCGCGGATGCCTGCCAGCGCGACGTGGGCGTAGGTCTCGAAGTCCGGCTGGCCGATCTCCAGATGGATGATGTTGCGTCCCTGGGCCTCCAGCGCCTGAGCGCGGGCCAGCACGGCGTAGGCCCCTTCGGCTTTCAGATGGGCAATGCGGTGGGCGAAATTCATGCAATACCCTTGAACTGTTGCGCGTTCAGGTTCTGTCTAACGACTCCTTTGAAAAAACCTGGAATCGTCAGCGGATTGAGCGGATTAAGCTGGTTTTGTTTCATCCCTATCCGCTTCATCTGCTTAATCCGCTGATGGTTTTTGACCTTTTTCAGTAGAGTCGTCTAAGGGCTTTGAACTGAGGCGCAGCGCGACGAGCGCGAAGCGCCGTCGCCTCCGGCGAGGGGTTAAGGTGAGGTGAGCCCCATTCTTTAGNNTCTAGTTTTTGGGGCTCATTACAAGGCGGCCCTAATCCTTGTATGCCTTACAGCAAATGGAGCTGAACGGGCTGAACATCTTCTGGGCTCAAATCCTCGGTGCGCACTACAGTGTCGGGTTCATACACTTCTATTTCGATTGGCAGATCCCCTAGATACTCTTCTATAGCTTCTCGAACTTCACTCCAACTCAGTCCACCAAGACCGCAACCCAATGCAGGCATCGCAATAGATGTAATGCTCCATTCGGCGTAGTTATCCCTCAATCTGCAAAGACCAGCCCTGATATACTCAAGTCTAGACTTATTCCGATAGTGGTGCTTTGTGGGAAGGTTCAGAATCCAGTGGTCGTTAGCCTTATAGAGATGCAACTCTCCAACATCCAATAGGCCATCATCGCACAGTTGACGGTATTCCTCAAACATTCCCGGATACCGTTTCTTGAATTCTAAAGCAATACCTTTTCCCATTATACCAACCGTGTTGACGGCATTCACCAGCGTCTGAGCTCTAGATTCGAAAAGGTCACCCCCAATGAATTTGAGCATCAGCAATAGAGTCTCCTATTGCGTTTGACGGATAGCGAGATACCAGCGTCTACCACCATTTGTCTAACCCTCTGAAGCGCTTGCACATCACAAACATCTAAGCCCAAAAACCTATGGACTGGAACCATCACTGGAATCTGTGCCTCTGCCTGCCGCAGGAGTTTGTTACGGCGGTGTTGTTCTTCATTATCACTTCTCCAATACTCTGCTCGCAGGACTGCCCAGTCAAGCTCTCCAAGATCGGAAATGTCGGTGAAGAATCCTCCCGCACTTATAGCGTTTACCCGAGAAAAGACCACACCTGGCTCCAATAGGACGATAGTGTTTACGCGAATGTATACTAACCTCTCCTGTTCATCTCTACGCAGGTAAAGCAAAGGCGGTCTTGGAGCAAAGAACAGGGGAACACAATCATGCAAGGTCAGTGGTAAATTATCTCCAATCTCTTTGCAGTGTCGCTTAGCTTGAATATCTTCGTTTGCGAAAGACGCATGCCCACGAGGAGCCAGGTTTTTGCATAATATACCCCTCTCAAAGATGGAAGGCAGATTCTCCAGAGGTATCAGATAATAGAGAGCTGTCAATTTGTACCGTCTGCAAAGTGTATGCAGTTGGTCAATCCTGTCATCTTGCCGACTCCGTGCGTGCAGTTGCGTGAGTCTAGTCAGCACGCGCGGATTGGACAGCTGATGAAACGGAAGTCGCTGGAGTCTAGACTTGAGCACAAATAACCCTTCAATGGTTGCCACGTTGCTCATTTGTCTCAGATTCTCTTCAGCCAGTCTTTCTAACTCAAGCTTATGATACTCGGCGGTGAAAGTATAGTAGTCCATCTTGGAATCTGAATGTGCGAGCTTCCTGGTTTTCCCACTGTCAAATCGAGCAATGAAACTTCCATCCCGCATTGGTTCCTCAACAACAAACCATGAACGATATTTCGCAGCAGGATGAAACAGCCTTTGCCCTGCCTCATATCTCTTATGCGGTGAGTAAGTCTGCTCTAGTGGAACTGGCGAGAACGAGCCCACTGGTGCAGGGAGTCTTGCCACAATATCTGAAATAGACAGGGGAAGATAGGAAGCGATCAATACTTCAAGTATGTGCTTTCGTATACCCTCATACTCAGCCACAGTGCCTGCCCTCTCATTGATGATTGCGGATCGTACAACAACTTACGTATCATGACCGGTCTTCTCTAGAAGTGGGCGGCCTAATCAAAGAAGCGCGGTGCTACAAGATGTTGAACCTAGCCCGGATCGCCGCGTCCACTTCCGGCGGCAGCCCAGGGGGTTGGTGCTTCTGCAGCAGCCTCTCCACTCTGGCGATGGCCCTCGCACGGGTGTCCTTTTTGCCCGCTTCCTCCCACATGGCCCGGTTCTGACGGTCGGCCAGCGGGGGATAGAAGAGCTCGGAGCGCATGAACCGCAGCGTGTGTGCATCCATCAGGTAGTGGCCGCCAGGCCCCACGCGGTGGATCGCTTCCACGGCCATCGTGTCCTCCGTCACCTCGATGCTCCGCAGCACGCGCATGGCCAGGCCCACGATATCGTCATCTATGACCGCCTGCTCCAGCGAGGCCGCGCTCATGTTGGTGACCATGCTGAGGGCGTGATGGATGTAGTTGCAGCCGCCCATGGCTGCCAGCAAAAAGGTGGCCATCTTCTCGTACCCGGCCTGGGCATCGGGCAGCTTGCTGTCGCTCATGCCGCCGGAGCCGTAGATGGGCACCCCGTAAAAGTGGGCCAGTTGCGCCGCAGCCGCCTGCATCATGCCGAACTCGACCGCGCCGCCCAGGTAGCCGCCGCTGCGCATGTCGGCCACGCCGGGGATGTACCCCGCCAGCACCGGCGTGCCGGGCCGCACCAGTTGGCTGAGCACGATGCCACTCAGTTGCTCGGCGTTGAGCTGCGTGAGCGTCCCCGCCAGCGTCACCGGCGAGGTGGAGCCGGCCATCGGCGCCGAGGAGAGGGCCACCGGCAAGCCGTGTTTGCACCACTCGATGAGGATATCGGTCACGCCCGTGTCCAGGTGCAGCGGGCTGACCATCCAACTGGTGATGGCGGAGATAAATGGCCGCTCCCGCAGCGCTTCCGACCCCCCGGCGATCATCGCCCCCATCTCGATGACCTGCCGCGCTCCTTCGATGGACCAGACGCCGCCCATGATATGCTTGCTGCTGTGGGTCAGGCAGGTGTAAAAGCGGTTGATGGGCACGTCCTCGTCGGGGACGTCGGTGGGGTGCAGAGGAATGACGATGAAGTCGCAGTGCTGCAGCGCGTCGGCCAGCCGGGCCAGGCCGGCCAGGTCCCGCAGGGTGGACGGACGGTGTCCGCGCCGGGATCGAGGACCATCGTCGGCGAGCCGCCGGTTCCAGCGTAGACCCGTTTGTCCTCCAGCACGACGTCCTGCTCGGGATCGCGGCCGGCCAGCAGCACCCTCGCAGGGACCGTTTCCAGGGCCTTCTCGATCATCGCCTGGGTGATGTGTACGCGGTTGCCGTCCACCCGCGCCCCGCCCTGCCGGTAGAGCGCCAGCGCCTCCTCGTTCTCCACGTGAATGCCCGTGTGCTCCAGCACCGTCAGCGACGCCTGGTGGATTTGCCTGATCTGCTCCTCGGTCAAGGGCTGATATTGGCCGCCCTCTGGCCCTGGTCGCGCCATTTCACCATCCTACCCAGGCATACGTCCCCACGCATCACATTTCACGCTTTTTGAGCACCTCGGCAATCACTTTCTCCGCCTCCTCTGGCAACGGTCGTACCTCGTGCTCGGCCAGGACCTGCCGGGCGCGCTCGTTGGCGCGGGCGGTCACGTCCTTGCTCCCCTTTTGTACCCAGCGGTCGTAGCGCATGCGGTCTATCAAGACCGGCCGCCACTGGGCCCATTTCCAGTTATCCAGCGTGTGATCGTCGGCCAGGAAGCCGCCGCCGGGCCTGGCGCGGTGGATCGTTTCGCGGGCCAGGGTGCGCTCGCTGACCTCCACGCCGGCCATAATGTAGCGCACCTCGCGGATGATCTCGTCGGCCACGACCAGCATCTCCATCGAGGAGGTGGTGCCATATTCGATGTACCCCACGTCGTGCACCAGGTTGCAGCGGGTCAGGAAGGCGGTCATGATCGAGACCGTGGCCTCGATGCCCGCCTGGGCGTCCACCACCTTGCTGTCGGTGGCGCCAGCAGCACCCCACACAGGCAGGTCGTAATAGCGGGCGATGTCGGTACAGGCGGCCATGCCCATCGGCCACTCAGGAGCGCCGTAGCTGACGATGGCCGATTTCATGTCCAGCGCAGCAGTGTTCATGCCGTACAGGAAGGGCGTGCCCGGTCGCACTAACTGGGTGAGCACCAGCCCGGCCAGGCACTCGGCGTTGCCCAGGGCCAGCGCTCCGGCCAGGGTGATCGGCCCGCCGCCGCCGGTGTTGGGCGAGGGCAGGTAGGTGACAGGGATGCCCTTCTCGGCGCAGAACAGCAGCTTGTCCACCGATTCGTCGTTGTAGAGTAGGGGGGAAATGGGCTCGGCGTAGTGCAGCAGGAAAGGTTTCTCGCGCAATTCGGTCTCGCCGCCGGCCACCGCGCAGGCGATGCGGTACATCTCCTCCATGTCCTGCCGATTGTTGGCCGTGTAGACGTTGGGCTTGACCGAGCCGCGGATCATGTTGATGAAGCTGTGGAGATAGTGATCCAGCGGCGGCACGTCCGAGGGAGTGCCCATGGACATGATAAAATCCATCTGCTGCAGGCCGTCGCACAGATGGGCGACACGCCGGACGTCCTCGGCGGTGGCCTGACGCCGCTCGCCGGTTTCCACGTCCAGGGTGAAGGGGCAATCGGAGCCAGGCCCAAAGAACACTTTGCCTTCTTCGAGGGGCATGGTCAATGCGCCCAACCGATTGTACATGGGGATACGCGAGGGGGCCGAAGCGATGGCCTCCATCACCAGGTGCTCCGGGATCCTGATCCGCCCGCCGGATTCCCAGGCTCCGGCGTCGAGCAGCAGCTCACGCCCGGCCTCGTTCTTCATCACGATGCCTGTCCCGGACAAGATATCCAGGCTGGTGTGGTGGATGGCTTGAATCTGTTCGTCCGAGAGCATCCGGATCGTGGGATGCAGCGTTTCCACGGGAATCTGTTCAGTCACTGGGAATCTCCTCCGAAAAAACCTGGAATCGTCAGCGGATTGAGCGGATTAAGCTGATTCTGTTTCATTTTCGCCCGCTTCATCTGCTTGGTCCGCTGACGGTTTCTGACCTTTCTCAGCAGAGTCGTCAAGCGTGAAATGTGACGATCACGTTTTGCCTTTTACGCCAGGCTACGGGCCACCTCCACGGCGGTGGCCGCATCCGGCGCGTAGGCATCGGCCCCGATCTGCTCGGCAAAGGCCACCGTCACCGGCGCGCCGCCGACCATGATCTTGAGCGTGTCGCGCAGGCCCGCCTCCTGTAGTGCCTCGACGGTCGCCTTCATCCCCGGCATGGTCGTCGTCAGCAGCGCCGACATGCCGATCAGGTCTGCATCGTTCTCGCGAACGGCATTGACAAATGCGTCGGGCGAGACGTCTGTGCCCAGGTCCACGATCTCGAAGCCAGCCCCTTCCATCATCATGCCCACCAGGTTCTTACCGATGTCGTGCAGGTCCCCTTTGACGGTGCCCACTGCAACCTTGCCCAGAGGCTTGACGTCCTCCGCCACAAGATGTGGGCGCAAGATGGCCAGGCCGGCCTTCATGGCGCGAGCTGCTATCAGCATCTCAGGCACATAGTACTCG
>DFBV01000010.1 GCA_002366755.1 Anaerolineales bacterium UBA3071 | reverse complement strand
CGCAGGGCGGGATTGCCGAGGACTAGATACGAGTCTACGATATCCTTGTACCTGCCCGGCGGCGAATTGGGCAACAGATACAGCTTGGCCTGGTTGGTGGCCGGTCCCAGCTCCTGCACCCCGTCGTGGAATAGGGCGAGGAAGAACCCCCGTTCCAGCATGTCGTGTCCTGTGGCCACCCCCAGACCGCTGGGAGACCAACTGGCGACCGCGCCGCCGCCGGCCAGGCGCACGTTCATCTCGCCGAAAGAGTGAACGCCGATTTGCGCTTCGTGGAAATACCCCTCCAGACAAGTCATCGGCAGCGAGATGAACAACTTGTCGCCATTTGTCAGACCCACAAGCGCCCCGTAGTCCATCAGTCGCTCCCTCGCCCAATAGAACTTGGTGGAACGACCAATGAAGTTGACCAGCAGTGCTCCAGTCGTGTTGATCGTGTTCACGATCTGCTGCCGGCAGACGACCGATGGCTCTTCGTCCGGACAGGTCTGCCCCAGGCAGATCTCCTGCGGCACGTAGGGCGCCGGCAGGAACTTGACGGTATTAGTGGGCGGGTCGGCGTAACCGTCGGCGATGGCATCAGAGAGGGTATAGAAGTTGCCGCCTCCTCCCTCCAGGTCATCGGCGCCGAAGAGAACGTTACGGTTCCAGTCCCCGGCCGCAGGGCTGGTCTCGTAGCCCAGGATAATGAGGAAGCATTGAATAGAGGGAGGATAACTGCTCAGGCTGCTGCCCAAAGGACTGGAAATGGGACGCGGATTCCCACGGATTGGACGGATTCTCNNTCGAATCCGTGTTGATCCGTGTCCGATTCTTGCCTGGCTGAGCAGTTACGAGGGAGGCTTTGCCCATTCAGCCCGACGATTCCAGCGTTGAGCGCCCAAAAAGAAAGAGGCCACAGCCATCTCGGCGATGCCAAGATAACCCCAGCCTCCACTGCTTCCCTCATGGGGAGGCTTGCCTTGCTCAACCTTCTATCCTGCGCCCGCTTCCCCCACTACCCCTCGAACAGTCCTTCCAGCTTCCGACGCAATTCCGCTGGCAGCTTTTCGCCCTTGCCGCGACCGCGGACGTACTCCTTGAGTTTCTTCACAGGCATCACAGGGACGGCCGGTTCATCATCGAGGTTCAATTGCGCATCGGCCGCCAGGAAGGTGACCACGCCCTGCACAGGCACCGCGTCCGCCTCTTCCTCCGTCAGATGCTCAGCGAAAAAACGCTCCATCCGGGCCACCTGATCTACCGCGTCTCGCTCGGGATTTCCCAGCCCCTCCTGAGCAAACACGGTGAGCAGACGGGTCCACCGGAACGGCTGGCGCCAGCGTCCGTTGCGGTACTCCACCTCGCCCGCCTGACCCTTGGTGACGAAGACGAACAACCCCGCCGGCCCCAGCAGCACGTAGTCGGCCGGCAGCAACCAACCGTAGAAATGGTAGCGTTTGTCCAGCCCTTTCAGGTTCTTGGTCAGCATCTCGTCGGGGCGAGGGCTGCGGCCCCAGCGGCGCATGTAGTAAGTGCCCACCTGCGAGGCGATGAGGCCAATCAGCAGGCAACCGAACGATACCCAGACGTACTGCGGGCCGCGGAAGGTGGCGACCATGCCGCCCACCAGCACGATGAGTCCGGCAGTGCTGGCGTAGCGGCCGATTTTCCCCCGTCGGGCGATCTTCTTTTCGTGGAGATGAATTTGCATGACAGTTCCTCCCTTGACTACGGATTACACAGATTTCATTGCTCTCCTGTCCGACATGCCGGTGCAATCTGCGATTGACTTGAACCTTCGAACCTTCAACCGCGATACTTGCCTACGACCACGCAAGCATTCTGCCCGCCCAGACCGAACGAATTGGACATGGCCACGTTCACCTGCGCCTGGCGAGCCACGTTGGGCACGTAGTCCAGATCGCAGGCCGGGTCGGGGATCTCGTAGTTGATGGTGGGATGAATAGCATCGTGATAGACAGTGTAGACGCAGACCAGGGCCTCGATGGCCCCCGCGCCGCCGAAGCAGTGGCCGATCATGGACTTGGTGGAGCTAACCGCCAGTCGGTAGGCATGCTCGCCGAATACCTTCTTGATGGCCAGGGTTTCGGTAGGATCGTTCAGCGTGGTGGCCGTGCCGTGGGCATTGATGTAGTCCACCTCCGTCGGCTCAATGCCTGCATCGGCCAGCGCCCAGCGCATAGCTCGCGTCGCCCCTGCCCCCTCTGGGTGCGGGGCAGCGACGTGATGGGCATCGGCCGAGGCCCCTTGACCGAGCACTTCAGCGTAGATGCGGGTGCCACGTGCCCGGGCGTGCTCCAAACTCTCCAGCACCAGCACCGCACACCCCTCGCCGATGATGAAGCCATCGCGGTCAGCGTCGAAGGGGCGGCTGGCCCGCTCCGGTTCGTCGTTGCGGGTGGAGAGAATGCGCATAGCACAAAAGCCGGCAAAGAAGAGATCAATGACCAACGCCTCCACGCCGCCGGCGAGCACCAGGTCGGCATCGCCGCGACGGATCAGCTCCAACGCCTCGCCCACTGCCTGCGTGCCGGCAGCGCAAGCAGTGACCACCGTCTTCAACGGCCCCTCGCAGCCATAACGCTGGCTCAGATGAAAGGCCGGCATGTTCGCCAGTCCGCCGATGGCTCTCAGGGGATGCATGCGAGTACTATTGTGCTTTTCCATACGGCGGATGTCTTCGTTGTACAGTTCTAGGCCCCCCATAGCGGTGCCCAGCACCACTCCTGCCCGTTCGCCGCCGTTCAGCGGCCAGTCCAGCCCCGCGTCGCTCAAGGCCTCCTGGGCGGCGACCACGGCGAACTGCGAACAGCGAGCAGCTATGTACCTGGACTCCTTGCGGTCCATGTAGTCACGCGGATCGAACCCTTTGACCTCAGCAGCGATGCGGGAAGGGTAAGGGCTGGCATCGAACTGGGTGACAGGGCCCACGCCCGAGCGGCCAGCGACGAAGGCCGCCCAGCTTTCGGATGCGCTCAACCCTACCGGCGTGATGGCGCCCAGTCCGGTAACGACGACGCGGCAGCGGGGGGACGGTTCCCTCACAGCAATCCTCCTTCTCCTGTCTTCCGAAGTATCAAGGACACCAACTCTTCACTCAGCCACAGGCCTGCACCCTGCAATGCCTGTATCATCTGAGGATGGAGCTATCGCCGGCAGGTGGCTTGGCTAACAGAAACTCGGCACGGGACACTCCCTCCAGTTGGGCAGCACGTCCCGAAGAGAGCTTCCCCAGTTCGAAGAGCTTGACTGCCCCAAGCATCTTCGGCTCTTGAGTGAACTCCTCTGCACTTGCCTTCAGTGAGATCAGGACTTCATCAGCACATTCCAGCGTAATAGTCCTCAGGTGCGCCATACTACTCCTCCGCTTGCCAGTTCGAGGTGCCATGCCAGATCTAGCTGACAACATTGTAGCACAGCTTGGCCAGAAGCCCAACTACCCGGGACTCATCAGCGTTGTCGAGGGGCGTCCCCGCCCCGGTTCCAGCGTGGTTGAGAACTTGCGACGGGGCGAGGAGGCCCCTCCATAGCGGGTAAGAACGCTTAACCACTTACTCCGGCTCCAGGTTGTAGGTCAGGCTGGTGATGAACCAGCGTCCGTCTCGCCGGGCAAAGGTCCAGCGGTCGCCGCCTGGGGCCACCTCCGAACCAATGTGAGTGGTGGAGTGCGCCTCGGCCGCATCGCCCTCGATGGTCAATTGCACATCGGTGGCGCCAGCAGCGGTGGGGTTGCCGGGGAACACCAGCGTCACGTAACGCTGGCGGATGGCATCGCACCCCCGCCAGGTCAGATCATCGCTGGTGTCATCGGGCGTGTGACGAGCGTCAATCACCGCCCCATCCTCGGCCCAGATCTCCATCAGCCGCTCAATGTCCTGCTGCACCACCCCTTCACCCTCAGCAGTCAGGAGCTGCACGATCGCCTCCTCGTCCGTGGCCGGGACAGGTGTAGGTGTACGGGGGATGGACGTGGGCGACACCGGCGTGGGCAGCGCTGGCGGCTTGCCACAAGCACCCAACAGCAGCACCACGACGAACAAGCACAACCAGCGTCTCATGAGCGTTTCTCCATTTCAATCTCTCCTGCTGCCCAATTCTACCACAAAAGAGCGGAAATGCGAAGCGCCACCCATGGACGTGGAAGCAGCGCCTTGACCAATGCGCTCAATCGAGGTAAAATAGGACGAGGAAAAAGCCAAAAACCGGTGGTCTCCTTGTGAAGCGTTGTTGGTAATGGTTGGCTGAATATGACAACGAATACGGAGGATTTTGCGAATGAGCACTGTCCAAGTTCGTTCAATCCTTGAGATTCGATGTCATATGTGGGCAACGTCAAAGCGACAACACTCAAGGGGGAAACCATCCAAAAACCAGATTTGAAGTTTGAGGTGTTCTCATGCCCAAGAAACTGGTACTCATTGATGGCCATAGCCTGGCCTATCGTGCCTTCCACGCCCTGCCAGCCACACTGGCGACGAGCCAGGGCGAGCTGACCAATGCCGTCTTCGGCTTCACCTCCATGCTGCTTAACGTGCTGCGGGACGAGAAGCCCGACTACATTGCCGTGGCCTTCGACGTGGGCCGAACCTTCCGCCACGAGCAATACCCGCAATACAAAGCGCATCGGCCGGCCATGCCAGAAGAGTTGCGCACGCAGATGGCCCGCATCCGCCAGGTGGTGGAAGCGTTCAACATCCCCATCTTCGAAGTGGAGGGCTACGAGGCGGACGACGTGCTGGGCACGCTCAGCCGCCAGGCAGCACAGCAGAGCCTGGAGACGCTGCTGGTCACCGGCGACACCGATGCCTTCCAGCTTATTGACGAGCACACCCGCGTGCTCACCTCCCGCCGCCGCTTCGGCGACACGGTCACCTACGACGAAGCAGGCATCAATGCCCGCTACGGCCTGCAACCCGAGCAACTCATTGATTACAAAGCATTCACCGGCGACAAATCGGACAACATCCCCGGCGTGCGAGGCGTGGGCGACAAGACAGCCAGGCAACTGCTGCAGAGTTACGGCAGCGTCGAGGGAGTTTACGACCACCTGGAGGAGATCACCGGCAGGGCCCGTCGGGCGC
Organism: Anaerolineales bacterium UBA3071; assembly: GCA_002366755.1. GTDB lineage: Bacteria > Chloroflexota > Anaerolineae > UBA3071 > UBA3071 > UBA3071. Next base: position 9,384 of record DFBV01000010.1, on the reverse strand, counting down.
TGGAGGGAAACGAGGATCAGGCCCTGCTGTCCAAACAACTGGTGACCATCGTGGCTGACATGGACATGAACCTCGACCTGGATGAGTGCCGCGTAGGAGACTTCGACCGCCAACAGGTGATGGAACTCTTCCGCGAGCTGCAATTCCGCAGCCTGCTGGAGCGGCTGACCCCTCCGACAACCCCTCCGGAAAGGCAGCAACTGTCGCTATTCGGCGAGGCTCCGGAAGTTCAGAAAGCGCCACTATCCAGTACCCAATACCAGATCATCACCGCCGAGGAATCACTGAAAGAACTGCTACACACGCTCCAGGCTGCTGATCTTATCGCCTTCGACGTGGAGACGACGAGCACTGATCCCATGCTCGCTGACCTGGTGGGCGTCGCCCTGGGCTGGGGCGAAGGCCAAGCCGCTTACATTCCCGTAGGCCACATAGGGGCAGAGCAGTTGCCGCTGGACAAGGCGCTGGCGCGGCTCAAGCCGCTGCTGGAGGATGTGACCATCCCTAAGGCCGCCCACAACGGAGCGTACGACCTGACCGTGCTGAGCCGCTACGGCATCATGCCGCGCGGGGAGCTTTTCGACACCATGATCGCTCAATGGCTGCTCGACCCCGCCAGCCGCAGCCTGGGCCTCAAGAACCTGGCCTTCGCCCGCCTGGGCGTGGAGATGACACCCATCAGCGAGCTTATCGGCAAGGGAAAGAAGCAGATCACCATGGACCGGGTACCACTGAGCAAGGCCGCACCCTATGCCGCTGCCGACGTGGATATGACCTACCGGCTGGCGAAGGTCTTGCGCCCGGAATTGGAGGCCAAGGGGCTCCTCCGTCTTTTCCAAGACGTGGAGATGCCGCTGGTGCCGGTGCTGGTGGACATGCAGCAAGCTGGCGTGACGTTGGACGTGCCCTACCTACAGGACATGTCGAAGATGCTGGCAAGCCGATTGGCAGAGCTGGAGCAGGGGATACATGACCTGGTCGGCTATCCCTTCAACATCAATTCCACACAGCAACTCTCTGATGCCCTCTTCAGCAAGCTGCAACTTCCCCGTCAAGGAGTGCCAAAGACGAAATCGGGGCGTTACTCCACAGCAGCCAGCGTGCTGCAGGGGCTGCGGGGCAAGCATCCAGTCATTGACCTCATCCTGGAGCAGCGGGAGCTTTCGAAGCTGAAGTCCACCTACGTGGACGCGCTCGTGGAGTTGGTCAATCCCCACACGGGGCGGGTGCACACCTCGTACAACCAGACAGGGACGGTGACCGGGCGCATTTCGTCATCAGCCCCCAATCTCCAGAATATTCCCATCCGCACCGAGCTGGGGCGGCAGATCCGGCGGGGTTTCGTGGCCCAGAGCGGCTGGAAGTTTCTGGCCGCTGACTACTCACAGGTGGAACTGCGGGTGATGGCGCACATCTCGCAAGACCCCGGACTGCTGGCCGCCTTCCAGCGCGGCGAGGATATTCACGCCAGCACCGCTGCGGCCGTTCTCGGCGTACCGTTGGATCAGGTGACCAGTGAGATACGCCGCAAAGCCAAGGGTGTGAACTTCGGTATCCTCTACGGCCAGGGGCCCTTCGGGCTGGCGCAGCAGACGGGCATGTCACAGGAAGAGGCAACAGAGTTCATCAAGACCTATTTCGCAACCTATCCCAAAGTGAAAGAGTACCTGGACCGTACGCGAGCGCAGGCGCGGGAGCAGGGATACGTGGAGACGCTGTTAGGGCGGCGGCGCTACTTCCCGGAGTTGAGCGTGCGTAGCAAGGCTCACACCAACGTGCGCCAGGCGGCCGAGCGGGCGGCCATCAACATGCCGGTGCAGGGCAGCGCCGCCGACATCATCAAAATCGCCACGATCCGGCTGTACAACGCACTGCAGGAGCGCGGCCTGCGCAGCCGCATCATCCTGCAGGTACACGACGAACTGGTGCTGGAAGTGCCAGACGATGAACTCTCCAGCATCGCCCCACTGGTGAAGCAGCTTATGGAGGGAGCGTTTGAACTGGACGCTCCGCTGAAGGTGGATTTGAAGGTGGGACAGAACTGGCTGGAGATGGAACCGCGCTGGTGAGAGTGGGGGTGTGGGGATGTGAATGATGACTCTGACGCAATTCACCCCTACGTGTCCTTGAAGATCCGAACTGACAAACAAGGGAAGTGCGGACCAATGACTGTTGCTGAGTCGCTGCAAACGGCCCAATTCCTGGTGGATAGCAGCGGCGACAAGAAAGCTGTGGTGCTCGATTATGCGATTTGGGATGATCTATTGACCCTACTGGAAGACCTGGAAGACGCCGATGAAATCCGTACGTTGCGCGAAGCCAAGGAGGAAGCAATCCCTTGGGAGTTAGCCAAGGCCGAACTGCGGGTTGAGGGAATAGATGTACAGCGTTCGCATACTGCGCCGGGCGCGGATGGGTAAGTTATGCAAAATCAGAAGCCAAACGAAAGGAGCGAACGATGGCAAACTTGAAATCGGCCCAGTCAAACCGAGGACTGCGGACCCTGCGGTTGGGCATCACCGTGGGACTGGCGATGCTGTTAGTCGTGGTCTTGCCATGTGGATTGCGAGGAGTGACCCCGGCCCTCGCCGACCCTGGCATCCTGGCAGATGTTGCCAACGGCGACTACCACCTGCAAGTCGGTTCGTCCTGCATTGACGCTGGCACGCCAATCGGCGCGCCTGCGCACGACATCAAGGGCACATCGCGCGACGCTGTGCCCGATATGGGCGCCTACGAGTGGACAGGCTCGCGCGTCTACCTACCCTTGGCACTGAGAAATCACTCAGTTGAGGCTCGCTGGTCTGTCAACATGCAGGTCAACGATGACGCTGGCACTGCATGGAACAATGAGCCTCGCATTGCTGTAGATGGCTTTGGCAATGTCTATACTGTGTGGATGGACTATCGGGATGATCCAGATGGTCGATGTGACAATACTAGCTGCAATCCCTACATCTACTCCTCCCGCTGGCTAGAGAGAGCTTGGAGTAGCAACATCAAGGGCCCTGGTACTGTAGGACTCTCGCTATACGTACCAGGCTTTGCTTTCGCTGTGGACACCTCAGGCAATGCCTATGCGGTGTGGGTTGACACTCGCAATGGCAACAGCGACATTTACTTCTCCCATCGCCCTACTGGTGGTAACTGGGCAACCAATGTGAAGATCAACGATGACATTGGCACTGCCAGCCAATGGTCACCAAGAATTGCTATGGATACATCTGGAAACGTCTACGTTGTTTGAACAGACGCTCGAAACGGCAATCCAGACATCTACTTCTCCTATCGGATGCATCCTTGAGCAACGAAAAAGGTCGTCCTAATTGTGTCGATGCTGACTATCCGTCCATTCAGCAACGTATACAGTTTTTAGACGATTGTATGCTTTTTTGATACAATAGTGGGAACTCCCAATGCTNNATGCTAGAAAAACTGTTCTCATCCCGTGTGCGGGTCAAGCTGTTGACAACTTTTCTACTGAACGCGGATAGTCGTTTCTACACCCGACAGTTGGAGCGTCTGCTGGGTGCGTCGCTGCGCAGCTTGCAGCGGGAGCTGTATAACCTGGAAGCTATCGGCCTACTGAGCTCTCAACGGGAAGGCAACATCAAGTACTACACGGTCAACCGCGAGCACCCTATCTATCCCGAGTTGAAGCGCATAGTCATCAAGACAGCAGGGTTGGGCGACGTGCTGCGCCGCGGGCTGGCCCACCTGGGCACCGTTGAGCAAGCCTTCATCTACGGCTCCCTGGCGGCGGGCGATGAGGACATCTGGTCAGACGTTGACCTGATGGCTATCGGTCAGGTAGATCTTCTGCAACTGGCCTCGGTGGTTTCACAGTTGGAAGAGACGCTGGGACGAGAGGTGAACTACGTGGTCTACGGACGGGAAGAAGCCGCCACCAAGCTACGACAAGGGGATCCCTTCCTGAGCAACGTCTGGGCTGGTACCAAGGTAATGTTGATAGGCAAGGAAGATGACTTACTCCGAATTGGAACGCCAGAGCAAGATTAAGCCCTATCGGGCCAGGGCTACGGAAATCCAACGACTGTTGAAGGTGGCTGCGCGCGATCTGGCCACTGCGGCGCGAAACCTGGACGACGACCCCGATTGGGCGTTCAGCATCGCTTACAACGCCGTCCTACAAGCTGCCCGATCCCTGATGTTTCATCGCAGCTATCGGCCCCGCGGCAAGGATCAGCACCACACTGTGGTACGTTTTGCCGAACTGACGTTGGGACAAGAATTCCGCGAACAAGTGGCTTATTTCGACCAGATGCGCCGCAAGCGACATCGAGTGGTCTACGAGGTAGCCGGATTGGTCTCCCGGCAAGAGGCTGAACAGGCTTTGGATTTCTGCAGAAAGTTTGTGGAAGAGATCAGGCTGTTCATCACGGGACAGCCACGCCTCGGTAAGAAAGGGTAACTTCACATGATCAAAGACGAACTTACCACACTCATCGCAAAAGCGATCAAGAAGGCGCAGCGGAAGAGGGATTTGCCGAAGTACGCATCCCCACCGGTGATGGTGGAACGGCCCAAGCAGGCGACCCACGGCGACTACAGTACCAACGTCGCCCTGCAATCGGCACGCTACGCCCGTATGGCCCCCATGAAGATCGCCCGTGCCATCGTCAAGCGACTTCCCAGCACCGAATTCATCGGCCAGGTGGGCATTGTCCACCCCGGCTTCATCAACTTCACGCTGGACGCGGGCTGGCTGGCGCAGCAGGTGGAGACGATCCGCACCGCTGGCGAGCGCTGGGGCGACGTGGACCTCGGCCTGGGGAAGCGGGTGCAGGTGGAATACGGCAGTGCCAACCCCACCGGCCCGTTGCACGTCGGATTCGGGCGCAACGTGGTCATTGGCGACACGCTGGCCAATGTGCTGGCCGCCGCGGGCTACGAGGTTCAGCGCGAGTACTATGTCAACAACGCCGGCACGCAGATCCAACTCTTCGGTCAGAGCCTCTATGCCCGCTACGCCCAGGCACTGGGCCAGGACGCGGCGTTACCCGAAGATGGCTACCGGGGGCAGTACATCGTTGAATGGGCAGAGGAGATCGCTCGGGCCGAGGGCGACAAGTACCTTCAGATGGACCATGAGGATGCTGTGCAGGCGCTGGCTGACCTGGGCGTGCGGGAGAAGGTGCTGGGCAGCGTTCGCTCTGACTGCGAGCGGTTGGGTATCCACTACGACAACTGGTTCTTGGAGCGCTCGCTGTACAGCGAAGGAGTCTTCGATCACGTGATGAGCCTCCTACGCCAGGAAGATCACCTGGTATTGCGCGAAGGTGCTGTATGGTTCAACGCCAAGGACCTGGGCGGCGACAAGGACGAGGTACTCATCCGTTCCACCGGCCAACCCGGCTACTTCGCCTCCGACATCGCCTACCATTATGACAAGTTCATCCGCCGTGGCTTCGAATGGGTGATTGACGTCTGGGGAGCGGACCATCAGGGCCACGTGCCACGCATGAAGGCCATGATGCAGGCGCTGGGGCTGGCCCCGGAACAGCTCACGCTCATCATCTACCAGTTGGTCACGCTGAAGGAGGGAGGCGAGGACGTACGGCTTTCCAAGCGGGCGGGCACGATAGTACGCTTGAGCGAGGTGCTGGACGACGTCGGCCCCGACGCCGTGCGCTTCTTCCTGCTGACCAGCGCCATTGACAGCCAGATGGAGTTCGATCTCACCCTGGCGCGGGAGCAGTCGCAGGAGAACCCGGTCTACTACGTGCAGTATGCCCACGCCCGCATTGCCAGCATCCTACGCCACGCCGCCGAGCAGGACTGGAGCGCAGAACGCTACGCCGACGGCGACGTGGGCCTGCTTATCCATCCGTCGGAGCTCACCCTGATCCGCAAGATGCGGGAGCTGCCGGAGGTGGTGGAGATGGCAGCCATGAAGCTGGCGCCGCATCATCTGCCGCATTACGCACAGGATCTGGCGGCCACCTTCCACGCCTTCTACCGAGACTGCCGCGTCGTATCCAGCGAGCCCTCTGATGCCGAGTTGACCAAAGCCCGCCTGAAACTGGTGGAATCGAGCAAGATCGCGCTGGCTCGCGTGCTGGGGCTGATTGGCGTGAGCGCACCGGAGAGGATGTAGTCAGCCGATGTAGCCGATGCAACCGATGTAGCAGATGTAGCCGATGGAACCGATGCAGCCGATGAAACCGATGCAGCTGATGCAGCCGACGCAGCCGACGCAGCCGATGGAACCGATGGAACCGATGGAACTGATGCAGCCGACGCAGCCAATGCAGCCGATGGAACCGATGCAGCCGGTGCAGTTGATGCAGCCGACGCAGCCGATGAAACCGATGCAGCCAATGCAGCCGACGCAGCCGATGCAGCCAATGCAGCTGATGCAGCCGATGTAGCCGATGCAGCCGATGCAGCCGATGAAACCGATGCAGCCGGTGCAGGCGATGCAGCCGATGTCGTCAACGCGTCGATCCACACATTCAGGAGGACACCCATGGAGCTGGAAATCATCAAACTGGAGAAGCCCGAGGAGGTCAACCTCATCCTGGGGCAGTGCCATTTCATCAAGACGGTCGAGGACATCCACGAAGCGATGGTCACCGCCGTGCCGGGCATCAAGTTCGGCCTGGCCTTTTGTGAGTCTTCGGGCAAATGTCTGATCCGCTGGACCGGCACCGACGAGGCCATGATCGAGCTGGCTAGGAAGAACGCTTTGGCTCTCTCCGCAGGCCATGGCTTCATCATCTTCCTGGCCACTGGCTTTTACCCCATCAACGTGCTGAACGCTATCAAGATGGTGCCCGAGGTGTGCCACATCTTCTGCGCTACCGCCAACCCCGTCGAGGTGATCATCGCTGAGACGGAGCAAGGCCGCGGTATCCTGGGCGTGGTGGATGGGCTGAAGTCGAAGGGAATCGAGGAAGACGAGGACATCCAGTGGCGCAAGGATTTCTTGCGCATGATTGGGTATAAGCAATAGCAAGGGTCAGTCGGAGCGTCTTGTCTCCGTGACCAGGTATCAGGTATTGGTGATCAGGGTGTCCCCACTCACCAATGCCCAATACCTGATCACGAAAAGGCGAGAAGGCTCCCCCACACTCCCCCATGTAGAGGAATACCTATGCTTCCGACCAAGATCGCCGTCATCGGTGCGGGCAGCGCCAGCTTTGGGCTGAAGACGCTGGGCGCCATCCTGCGCAGCGAGAGGTTGCGCGGCAGTACACTCACACTGGTGGACATCCACGCTGAGCGATTGCAGACCATCACCGCGCTGGCCCGGCGTGTCAACCAGGAATGGGAAGCAGGCTTCAGCATCGAAAGCGATACCGACCGCGCCGCCGTGCTGGAGGGAGCCGAGTTCGTCATCCTCTCCATCGAAGTCGGCCCCCGTGAGGACCTGTGGCGGCTAGACTGGGAGATCCCGCTGAAGCACGGCCTGCGCCAGCCTTACGGCGAGAACGGCGGCCCTGGCGGCTTCGCTCACGCGGCCCGCAATATCGCTGCCATCATGCCCATCCTCTGGGACATGGAACAGCTCTGCCCGGATGCCTGGCTAATCAACTTCACCAACCCCGTGCCGCGCATCTGCCTGGCCGCCACTCGCTACAGCACCATCCAGACTGTGGGCCTGTGCCACCAGATCAAGGTTGGCTACGGCATCGCCGGCGCGGTGCTGGCGGACGAACTGGGCCTGGACGTGCCCCCGGACCTCGACAGCCACCCCAATCCTGCCGGCCATTCCGGCTGCTGGAAGTTCGCTCCTCAGGCCAAGGAAGTGCTCGACATCAAGGTCGCAGGACTCAACCACTTCATCTGGCTGCTGGATGTGCGCGAGCGGGCTACGGGCCGCGACCTGACCCCACTGTTCACCGAACGGCTAGCCGAGCAGGGCCTGCCCTTCGAGCCGCTGAGCCAGGCGGTGTTCGAAGCCTTCGGTCTCTGCCCTGTGCCGGGCGATAGCCATCTGTGCGAATACCTGCCCTGGTGTCACGACCCGCAAGCGGAGCCGTGGAAGGAGTACAACCTCCGGCTCTACGACTGGGAGGCGGGGAAAAAGGCACGGCAGCGGATGTGGCAGCGGGTCGAGGCCATGGTCCTTGGACAGCAGCCCACTGACGAATTGCAGCGCGTTGCCAGCGAAGGGGCGGTGGAGGTCATCGAAGCCATCGCAAGCAACGGCAACACCTACGTGCCCTCGGTCAACCTGCCCAATGCGGGTTGCATCTCCAATCTGCCCGACGGAGCCATCGTGGAGCTGCCTGGGCTTGCCTGCGGCACGGGCGTCCATGGCCTGCCTGTAGGCCCGCTTCCCGAGCCGGTCGCCGAGTTGTGCCGCCGGGAGATCGCCGTCGCCAGCCTGTGCGTGGATGCGGCCGTCACGGGCGACCGCCAGGTAGCGCTCCAGGCGCTGCTGCTGGACCCGATGGTCAACGACATTGACCGCGCCCGCTGCATCCTGGAAGACTACCTGACTGTGCACGCCGAATGGCTGCCGCAGTTCCACCACGGAGAATAGCCAGCCCCTACGGTGGTCTGAGGCTACTCGGTGAAGAGATCACCGGGCAGGATGAACTGACCGGAGCCCAGCGCCATGGGGTACCTACCATCCCAGCTCTGGACGGCCTGCCAGCTAATCACGTCGTCCGTCAGACTGGCGGCGATGAGACGGTTGGCCTCCGCCTGAGCCTGGGCCACCAGCTTGATGGCCTCGGCCTCGGCCTGAGCCTTGACCGTGATGGCCCCGGCATCACCCTCCGCGATGCCAATGCGCTCCAGCTTCTCTTTCTCTGCTTCGGCCTGCGCCTCGGTGATGATACGCTGCTTGTCGTACTCCGCCTGCTTGGCCAGGTTCTCCTTGGTGATGATGCCCTCCGCCTCAATCTGCTTCTGCTCCACCGCGTCGGTGTACTCTTCGTTGAACTTGATGGAGCGTAGACCGAAGAAGGAAAGCGTCAGGCCATTGCGCTCGAATTCCTCGACGAGACGGTCCTCGATCTCCGCCTGCGCCGCTTCCACATCCCCCGAATAGAGCTCGGAAGCCGTGTGTCGCTTCAGGATGTTGCGCACGTGCACCCGGCTGGTCGCCTTGATCACCTTCTCTACCACGCGATCCTCGGGACCGAGGTGCTCGGCGATGCTTGCGGCCCGGTCGGGCTCAATGGAGAAGCGGATCGTATAGCGGGCCAGGATGTGCTGACCGTCGGCTGTGGCCGTATCCACTTCGTAGTCACGATAGTCGGCAGCCGACAGATCGGGGCGCTCACTGGCCTCGTAGACGATTTCCTGCGTGCGATAGGCGATGGTCTCCTGGATGAAAGGCATCTTCCAGTTGAGACCGGGCCTGAACACCCCCACCACGCGGCCGAACTGCGTGACCACGGCCACGGT
>DFBV01000152.1 GCA_002366755.1 Anaerolineales bacterium UBA3071 | reverse complement strand
CGGGGCGAGCCCTGCGGGGAAGACTATCTGCACACCAGGTACACCTTGAATGGAGAAGAAGGGAGCGACGAGTGGCCCAACTTCCAACTGGATGGCTTCGGAACCTGGCTGTGGGCCCTGGTGGAGCACCTCCGCCTGACAGCGAGCCGACTCCCCTCCCACTGGCGGGAATCCATCCACGTCACCAGCTCATATCTGGCTGCTCTCTGGCGTTTCCCCTGCTTCGACCTCTGGGAGGAGCACCCCCAGCACATCCACCCCTACACCCTGGCGGCCATCTACGCGGGCCTGCAGGCCGTCGCTAAGCTGACCGGCAATGAGGGCTGGCTCGCCACCGCCGACGAGATTCGATGCTTCGTGCTGGAGCATGGCGCGCGGCGCGGGCCTTTGGTGAAATACGTGGGAAGTGCGGCCGTGGACGCCAGCCTCCTGGGCGTTGCCACCCCCTATCGGCTGCTGGCGCCCGACGACCCGATCATGCGGGTCACTGTAGCCAGCATCAAGGCCAATCTACGCCATCAAGGTGGAGGGGTGCACCGCTATGCCGGGGACACCTACTACGGTGGCGGCGAGTGGGTGCTGCTCACAGCCTGGCTGGGCTGGCACTATGCTGAGGTGGGAGAGCGGCGGCGGGCATCGGAGTTGCTGCGCTGGGTAGAAAGGCAGGCGGACGCCGACGGGCACCTGCCGGAGCAGGCCACCGGGCATCTCCTGGCGCCGGAGCGCCGTGGGGAATGGGAAGCCCGCTGGGGGCCGGTGGCTAAGCCTCTCCTCTGGTCCCATGCCATGTACTTGATCTTCTACAATGCGCAGTTGAAATCGGCGACACGAACAACGTAAAACGTGAAACGACTCTACTGAAAAAAGGTCTTCCGTACCCAGATGGTGGGACATGCGTGCCCCTGCATGCTCACTTTTCATGGCACGTTCCCCCAATTCGGGTTGTTTTTGGCGTCAAAGTGGGGCGTTGGCCCCGCCGCCTTGATCATTTTGGAGTTTTTTCAGAGGAGTCGTTTCACGCCAAGTCTGGCAATCAAGCACTGTGCGGCAGTGATGCTTTCTCCCAGTTTTCACGTGCGTGGTGACGAGGGTTCCCCCAGCACGCTGCCGATGAAGCCACGCCGCCCGCGCAGGAAGTCACCGATCGGCAGCGCACGCTTGCCCGCCAGTTGCAGCTCCCCCAACAGCAGCAATCCTTGGCCCGTGCCCACTGCCGCACCGTCGCGCCACGCCACCACTCGCCCTTGCGGTCCATCCACGGCCTCTTCCGGCAGCGCTTGCACCCGGAGCAACTTCAGCGGTTTGCCGTTCCAGAAGGTCATGGCGCCTGGCCAGGGCTGATAGGCCCGCACCAGCCGTGCGATCTGCTCTGCGGACAGGGTCCAGTTTATGCGCCCGTCGGCCTTGCGGATCATCGGCGCGTAGGAGACCCGCTCGTCGTCCTGGGGCTGCGGCTCGATCTCGTCCGCCAGCCAGCGGGGCAGCGTCTCCGTCAGCAGCGACGCGCCCGACTCCGCCAGCTTCGCCGTCAGCGTGCCCGTGGTGTCCTGCGGTCCCATGGCGCACGTGGCCTGGCTCAGGATGGGTCCAGTGTCCATGCCCGCGTCCATGAGCATGATGGTTACCCCCGTCTCGTCTTCGCCGGCCAGAATCGCTGCTGGGATGGGGGCTGCGCCGCGGTGCTTCGGCAGGAGCGATCCGTGCACGTTCAGGCAACCGTGGGGCGGGATGTCCAGCACCGTCTGCGGCAGGATCAGGCCGTAGGCGGCAACGGCAATAACGTCCGGGGCCAACGCCGAGAGGGCCGTCACCGGCTCCGGGCTGCGCAGCGTCGTCGGCTGCAACACGGTCAGGCCGTGTTCGTCGGCGAAGCGCTTGACAGGCGAGGCTCTCAGCTTGCGGCCGCGCCCGGCTGGGCGGTCGGGCTGAGTCGCTACACCGACCACATCGTAGCCGCTCGCCAGCAGCGCAGCCAGCGACGGCACAGCGAAATCGGGAGTGCCCATGAAGATGACGCGAGTGGTCATGTTTGCACCTCGGGGGCGTGATGCGTGATGCGTGATGTGTGTTGCGTGATGCGTGATGCGTGTTTTGGCTTCGAGAGTGTTCAGCCCCATTGTAGCATAGGCATGGCCTGCAAGCAACCTGCAGTCAGCCTGCTGTCGGGCAACCGTCTTGCAGATTAACCGATGATATGGTACAATCGAGCAGCGTTGTCGGAAACTCGCGTTCGACATCTTCGTACTATCTATGAGAAGACTATGAGAAGACTGTGAGGCCCATGCCCCTGGAGGGCAGTGGTCCCACTAACTCACCACGTCAAAGGGAGGCAATTGATGAACGACAAGTTGGAACCGTTGGAAGAGGCCATGGAGGACGTGGCCGAAACGGCGCAGGAGGCGGTTCAGAAGACCGAGGATCTGGCCGAGGCCGTCGCAGCCGAGGCCGCCGAGACAGCGGAAGAGGCCGGCGATACGAAAGCCGAGGAAGCCGGCGAGACCTTCGAGGATAAGCTGGAGCAGGTCGTGAGCGAGGCGGGCAACTTCATGGCTCGGAACATCACCGATGATGCAGATGCCGACGACAACGACAAGCTGTGGAGCCTCGCTGCCTACATCAGCCAGGTCATCGTCCCGGTCATCGTGCCGGTGATCATGCTGCTGATCGAGCCGAACAAGAACCGCCCCTTCCAGAAGTACCACGCTGCGCAGTCGCTGGGATTCCTGGTCGCGACCTTTGTCTACGAGATCCTGGCGGGCATCGTCTTCAGCGTGCTGACGGCGATCACGCTCGGCTGCCTGGCTGCGGTGCTGTGGGTGCTCTTCCTGCTGCCCATCATCCCGGCCATCTACTACGCCTATCTGGCCTACCAGGGCAAGCGCTTCGAGATCCCCTACCTGACCAAGTTCATGGGCGAGCAGGGCTGGCTGTAAGTTAGTCGCGTAGTCGCTTGGTCGCCTGACCAGATGACTATTTGACCACGCGACCATCAGACCACAACGTCCAGGAGCTTCACCATGCCCTCGCAACCCAAACGCTGGAAGGTGTATCCGCCGCTGACCGATAGCTTCCGGGCCTGTTTCCCAGATATCCATCCCCTCATCCTGCAGATCCTCCACAACCGGCGCATCACCGACACGGCCGACGTGGAGACCTTTCTGGGCCGTAGCTTGGTCTTCGACAACCCCTTCCGGCTCACGGGCGTGAACGAGGCGGTGACCCGCATCCGCCAGGCCATCGCCAATGGCGAGTCCATCGCCGTCTACGGCGATTTCGACGCCGACGGCGTGACCGCTACAGCGCTCCTGACCCAGACGCTGGAAGCGATCGGTGCGCAGGTGCAGCCGTACATCCCCCACCGTGTGGACGAGGGATACGGGCTGCACGCGGAGGCGCTGACGAAACTGGCGCAGCAAGGCATCCAGCTCGTGATCACCGTGGACTGCGGCATCCGTTCAGTGGAGGAGGTAACGCAGGCGCGAGAGCTGGGTCTGGACGTCATCATCACGGATCATCACTCCGTAGGAGAGAAGTTGCCGCCGGCGGTGGCAGTCATCAACCCCAAGCTGAAGGGCTGCTCCCGCACGTTCAAGGACCTGGCGGGCGTGGGGGTGGCCTTCATTCTGGCGCAGGCCCTGTTGCGGGTCGAACGTTCCATGCGGCCCCGCAACGCGGGTCCTGCCCTGCTGAAGGAAGAAGATCTGCTTGATCTCGTGGCCATCGGCACCGTGGCGGACGTAGTGCCCCTGCTGGGGATGAATCGGCGCCTGGTACAGCGAGGGCTGGAGCAACTCAATCCCCCCCTGCCGCAAGACGCAAAGAAGGAGAGATCCCGATACGACTACCCTCAGCGGATCGGATTGCGGGCCCTGATGCAGAAAGCAGGAGTGAAGCCAGGCGAAGTGAACGCTGTGGCCATCGGCTTCAGGCTGGGGCCGAGGCTGAACGCCGCCGGACGGCTGAGCAGCGCTATGCTCAGCTACAATCTGCTGCGGACCACGGACGACGCACAGGGCGCTGAACTGGCACAGACACTGGACGAGCTGAACCGCCGCCGCCAGCAACTCACTCTGGAGACACTGGAACAGGTGCAGGCGGAGATCGAAGAGGAAAGAGAGGAAGACGCCTTCTTGTACCTTGTGGCCGGGAAGGACATCCTGGCTGGCATCGCCGGACTGGTGGCCGGTCGTCTCACGGAGGCAC
>DFBV01000283.1:2742-5701 GCA_002366755.1 Anaerolineales bacterium UBA3071 | reverse complement strand
GCGCTCTTCGATCTGGATGGCACGCTGAAGCAGGTACGTGACCCCTACGTCTATCTGCACCGGCGGTTGGGAACCTGGGAGCAATCGCAGGAGTTCTTCCAACTGGGCACGGAAGGCAAGATCTCCTACGCCGAATGGCTGCGGCGGGATGCCGAACTATGGGCCGGCCAGCCTGTGGAGCGTATCATTGCTTTGTTTCGAGCCAATCCCTACGTGCCAGGCGCTGGCGCGGTATTGCGCGCATTGAAGCAAGCGAGCGTGACCGTGGCGCTGATCAGCACGGGGCTCACCTTGCACGCCGAGTTGGTGCGGGCCAAGTTCGGCCTGGATTACGCCTTCGCCAACGAGGTGCTGGTGGCCGACGGGCGCCTGACGGGCGAAGCGGTGGAACGGGTGCCGGAGGGGAGCAAAGGGGCCATTGCCGATCAACTGATGGTCGAACTGGGGGTGAACTCCGATACGCTGCTGGCCATCGGTGACAGCACCTCGGACATCGCCCTCTTCGAGCGAGCGGGGGTCAGCGTGGCCGTGAATCCTTCGTCCGATGAGGTGCGTGCGGCGGCCGACATCGTCCTGGAGGAACCAGATCTGCGGCCTCTGCTGCCGCGGCTGGTGGAATGGTGCCCGGAGTTGAGCGAGAGGTGACCCGTGCTTGCTGAGCTTCACATCCAGAACTTCGCCATCATAGAGGACTTGCATCTGGTCCTTGGCCCTGGCCTCAACGTGCTCACGGGCGAGACCGGCGCGGGCAAGTCTATTATCATCGAAAGCGTGAGCCTGCTGCTGGGCGAGCGGGCCGATCAAGAGGTAATCCGCGCTGACGCCAAGCGGGCGCAAGTCGAGGGAGTCTTCATCCCCGAGCCCCATGTGACAGAAGCCCTGGCTCCTCTGCTCACCGAGCATGGTTTGGAGGGCGACAACGATGTGCTGATTCTGGCCCGCGAGGTGCGCCGCGGCGGCCGCAGCGTCAGCCGCGTCAATGGGCGAGCGGTATCCTCGCAGTTGCTGCGAGAGATCAGCGAACGGCTGGTGGACATCCACGGTCAGGGGCGACATCTGTCGCTGCTGCGCGTGCGGGAGCACGTCAGTCTCATCGACCGCTACGCCGGACTGGAAGGACTGCAGGCCGAATTCGCCGAGCAGGTGCGGACCCTGCGCCGTGTGCGACAGGAATTGGCGACGCTTCGCCAGGATGAGCGAGAGCTAGCCCGCCGTGTGGACTTGCTCACGTTTCAGGTGAACGAGATCAATGCCGCGCAGCTTGGGGAGGCGGAGGAAGGCGAGCTGAAGGCCGAACGCAACCGCCTGGCCAACGCCGAGCAGTTGACGCTCCTGGCCGATGAGGTGTGTCGGGCGCTGGAAGAGGGTGGCACGGAGCGGCCGGCAGCTCTTGACCTGTTGGGACAGGCAGTCCAGCAGTTGGACAAACTGGAGCGCATTGATCCCACCCTGCAACCGCTCCGTCAGGAGACGGAAAGCATCGCTGAGGCTTTGCAGGATCTGGCGCGATCATTGCGGACCTACCGCGAAGGAATCGAATACTCCCCGCAGAGGCTGGGTCAAGTGGAGGAACGGCTGGGGCTCATTTACAGCCTCAAGCGCAAGTATGGCGATTCCATTGGCGAGATCTTGGCTTTCGGTGCTGCGGCGCAGCACGAGCTGGACAGCATCATTCACGCCGAGGAGCGCATTGAGGAGTTGGAAGCAGAAGAGGAGCGGCTGCTGCGCTCCTTCGGCGAGCTGGGCACGGAGCTCTCGTCGAGACGGCAGGAAACAGCCGAGCGGCTGGCGGCGGCGGTGGAGATGGAACTGGCGGAACTGCGCATGGCCCGGGCGCGTTTCGGCGTGGCCATCACGCAGGTGGATGATCCGGCGGGCGCCTACGTGGACGGTCGCCGGCTGGCCTTCGATGCCACTGGGCTGGATCGTGTGGAGTTTCTGGTCTCTGCCAACCCTGGTGAGCCGCTGCGGCCTCTGGTCAAGGTCGCTTCCGGTGGCGAGACTTCCCGACTGATGTTGGCTCTCAAGGCCGTTCTCAGCCATGCGGACGCCACGCCAACGCTGATCTTCGACGAGATTGATGCCGGCATCGGCGGTCGTGTGGGAGCCACAGTGGGCAAGAAGCTGTGGCGGCTGACCGCTCCGCCCACGGATGCACCCTCTCCCTCACCCAGCCACCAGGTGCTCTGCGTGACCCACTTGCCGCAGCTTGCTGCCTACGGCGATACGCACATTGAGGTGAACAAGCGCATCGTAGGCGAGCGTACCATCACCACAGCAGAACTGATCGAGGGGAAGCCTCGCCTGCGAGAGCTGGCACAGATGCTGGGGGCCGAGACCAAAGCCGGCCGCCAGAGCGTGCAGGAAATGCTGGCCGAAGTGGCCGAAACGAAACAGTCAACGGAATAGCGGAAAGAGCGGAAGGGATTAGGAAGGAGACAGGCTATGCAGCCGCGTGGCAGGCGGCGATGGGATGCGATTCCTGACCGCAAGCTGTCGGAGTATGACGAGCTTACTCAGGCAATCATAGGAGCAGCGATCAGAGTGCACAAGGCCTTGGGGCCAGGATTGCCAGAGCAGGTCTACCAGAAGGCGTTGGCAGTGGGATTCGCTGGCGCCGGCTTGCAGTTTGAACGCGAGAAGCGCGTTGACGTGCACTACAACGACGTACTGGTTGGCGAGTTCTACCTGGACTACCTGGTCGAAGATGCCGTTGTCGTTGAACTGAAGGCATTGGAGCAAGTGTCACAGGTGCATCTGCAGCAGGTAATCACCTACATCACTATTCTCGGTCGGGAGCTGGGTTTGCTGCTCAACTTCGGCAGTGGCATACTCCAACCCAAGCGTGTGATCCCGCCCAAGGCGGTGCAGGCAAGCCAGCCGTATCAGCAACGCGTTCAAACCTGGAAACCGGTGTGGACTCGGCAATCACGCTGGGTCAGGGAGTAACCATTCCGTT
>DFBV01000283.1:0-2628 GCA_002366755.1 Anaerolineales bacterium UBA3071 | reverse complement strand
ATCGTTTGGTGCAAACGTTTCTGGAACTGGTACGCATTGACAGTCCCAGCGAGCACGAAGAGGCTATCGGCAACGAGCTGGCAGCGCGCTTGGCCGCGCTGGGACTCGAGGTGGAACGCGATGCGTCCGGCAATGTTCTCGGTCGCCTCGACAGCGGCAAGCCCGATGGCGACTGGCTGCTGCTCAACGCACACATGGACACCGTGGGCAAAGATCGGGGCATCACGCCCGTGATCCGCGACGGCGTGGTTTACTCCGACGGCACGACCATCCTGGGAGCCGACGACAAGTCGGGGGTCGCCATCATTCTGGAAGTGCTGCAGGTGCTGGAGGAACAGGCGTTGCCGCATCGCCCGTTGGAGGTGCTCTTCACCGTGGAGGAAGAGACCAACCTGGGCCGTGAGGGACGGGTCGACCTGTCTCTCCTGCGAGCGCGACAAGGACTGGTTCTCGACAGCGGCGGCCCCACTGGCTCCTACATCATCAGCGCGCCATCACAGGACAAGCTGGTGGTGACCGTGCACGGCCGCGCCGCGCACGCCGGCGCAGAGCCCGAGAAGGGCATCAACGCCATTCGTGTGGCCGCCGAGGCCATTGCCGCTATGCCCCTGGGCCGCATTGACCACGAGACGACGGCCAACATCGGCGTCATTGAGGGAGGCACAGCTACCAACATCGTTCCCGAGAGGGTGATGATGAAAGGCATGGCCCGCAGCCGCGACGATGCCAAGTTGGAGCGGCAGACGGCGACCATGGTGCGGGCGTTGGAGGAAGCGGCTGGACGTCACAGGGCCACGCTGGACATTGAGATTGAGCGTCGCTATCGCAGCTACCGTGTGGCCGAAGATGCGCCTATCCGTAACAAAGTCGAAGCGGCCATGCGCCGCCTGGGGCTGGAACCGCTGCCCACGGCCAGCGGCGGCGGCTCTGACGCCAACATCTTAAATCACGCTGGCATCCAGAGTGTGCCTCTGACCACTGGCATGGCCGATGTGCACACCAAACAGGAGCACATCGCCATCGCTGACATGCTCGCCTGCGCCAAACTGCTGCTGGAAATCGTGCGTGAGTAAGCCCTCTACATTAGAAACCTTGCAAGGAGTGAGCCGATGATCGAATGGCTACAGTCGTTACTGCTATCGCTCGTGCCCTGGGGAACGGAGGTCATCATCTGGGTGCAGTCGTGGTCAACACCCTTCCTTAATCGTCTGTTCCACTTTGCCTCTTTCCTGGGGGATGAGGAATTCTTCCTAATGCTGCTGCCGTTGGTGTACTGGTGCTTGAGCAAGGCCAGCGGGCGTTGGTTGGCGTATGCCATGCTTCTCTCCGGCTACCTCAATGGTTTCGTCAAGCACGTCCTCTTAATCCCGCGGCCGGCCGGCCCTCGCATCCGCGTGATGCGCACGGTGGATCCCCCCACCCCCGCCTTCCCCAGTGGCCACGCCCAGAACNNCCGTCTGGGGCTTTCTGGCCAGCCGGGTACGCAGGGCGGGCGTCTGGCTGTTGGCCATCCTGCTCGTGCTCCTGATCGCTTTCTCCCGCATCTACGTGGGCGTGCACTATCCGCAGGACGTGATAGCCGGACTGATTCTGGGGGCCATCTTCCTCTGCCTGTTCCTGTGGCTGATGCCACAGGCAGAACGCTGGCTGGGCCGACAGCCGCTAACCCTCAAGTTGGCCCTGGCCATCGTCCTGCCCATTGCTGGCCTCTTCCCGCACGGGGCTGATTTGCGCGGCCTCTATCCAGCCCCCGATGCGGCCACCACCATGGGCACCATCCTGGGCATGAGCGTGGGCTTCCTGTTCGAGCCGCGCTGGATACGCTTCCGCGTGGACGGCCCCTGGTGGCAGCGCTTGCTGCGCTTCGTCGTGGGACTGATTGTGGTGCTTATCTTCTGGCAGGGGCTGAAGCTGGTCATCCCGACGGACATAGGCCACGGCCTGGGCATAGCGCTGCGCTTCCTGCGTTACATCTGCACGGGATTGGCGGCCATCCTGCTGGCTCCTTGGCTCTTCGTCAAGCTGCACTTGGCCCAGACCGAATCGCTAGCCGGATAGCGAGTTCAGCCGCTATGAAAGCTGCCAATGGAGTGCAGAGTCTCCGACTCTGCCGCGTCGTCGAAGACGACGCACTCCAGCCACTCGAGGATCTGAGATGACCGAATTGCTCAAAGAAGGATTGATCATCACCGTCATCGGCATGGGATTGGTCTTCGCTGCCCTGGGGCTGCTCTGGGGTATCATGGCTGGCATGCAGCGACTCTTCCCTCCAGGAGAGAAACCCCTCGTCAGTTTGTGGCAGCGCCGGCGAGGCCCGGTTGCGGCCCCGGTACCGGAAGAACCGCCTGCAGCACCCGCCGCTGAGGCAGAAGCTGCCCCCCGGGCGGCGGAATTGGCCGCCATCATGACCGCACTGGCGCTGTGGCGGGAAGAAGAGGCCGCAGAAGAAGCCATCGGCTGGCGACTGCCGCCGCTGCTGACCCGCTGGATGGCCGTGGGCCGCAGCCGCCAACTCCAGTCCTGGTCACCGCGCCGCTAGCTGCAACGCAGGGCGGCCTTCCATAACCGCCGAGCCTCCGGGGAGATGCGACAGATGGCCCAAGACCTGTACGAGGATTTCGCCGAGCG
>DFBV01000261.1:12235-18103 GCA_002366755.1 Anaerolineales bacterium UBA3071 | reverse complement strand
GGCGGGCCAGAATGGTGTCGCCGTCCGCGGAGGCCAGGCCGCCGTGCATGTCGGCCACTGCCAGCGCCGCCGTTTTCATCGAAGCATCGTCCGCGCCGACGACGATGAGATTGTGGTGATCGTGGGCCACGGTGCTGGCGATGGCACCGCGCTTCAGCCCCAGGCCACGAACGAACCCTCTGCTCATGTTGCCGGAGGCCATGTGCCGTTCGATCACGGCGATCTTCAGCAGGTCACGCTCGACGTCCGATTCGGCGCAGCCATCCACCAAGAGCGCCTCCTCGATGAGATGATCGGTGATGAGCTGATGGGGCACGGTGCCGATGACGCGCACCTTATGCCCCTTGGCGGGGATGGCAAAGTCCACTGACCGCCAGTCTACGTTCATTGAGCTGCGCAAGTAGCTGGGGCGCACCGGCTTGTCGAGGGGCAGCGCCACCCCATCGCGGGCAACCACCTGTCCGCCGCGCAGGACGAGCTTGATATCCAAACTGTCGAAGTCATCAAAGACCACCAGGTCGGCCCGGCGACCCGGCGTGATCGCGCCGCGGTCATGAAGGCGGAACCATTCTGCTGGATTGAGGGTGGCCATGCGGATAGCCATGACCGGATCCAGCCCCTCCGCGATGGCCATGCGGATCATGGAGTCGATATGACCTCGCTCCAGCAGATCAACGGCGTGGCGGTCGTCAGTACAGAAGCAGAAGCGGCGGCAGTTCTGTGGCGTGACCAGCGGCAGGAGGTCGCGCAGGTTGTGGGCGTTGGTCGCCTCGCGGATAAAGATGTACATGCCCAACCGCAGCTTCTCCCGTGCCTCTTCGACGGTCGTACATTCGTGGTCCGAGCCGATGCCAGCGGCGACATAGGCGCTAAGGTGATGTCCCGTGAGGGCAGGCGCGTGCCCGTCGAGCACGCGGCCGCGGAACGCCTCCAGCTTATCCAGCACCTCTGGGTCGCCGTGAACTACGCCAGGATAGTTCATCATCTCCGCCAGGCCGAGGACGTAGGGATCGTTCAACAGGGGAACGATGTCCTTGGCATCCAGACGCGCGCCGGAGGTGCCCATGGACGTGGCCGGCACGCACGAGGGCACCATGACAAACATGCTCAACCGGCCGTACTTGGCCTGGTCGAACATGTAGCGAATGCCATCCAGACCGTGCACGTTGGCGATTTCGTGGGGATCTACGATAACGGAGGTGGTACCGCGGGGCAGCACGGCGCGGGCGAATTCTCGCACACCGATCATGGAGCTTTCGATATGCACGTGGGCATCAATGAATCCAGGGGCCAGGTAAGCGCCGGCCAGGTCGATTTCCTCTTGCGCCTCGTAACCCTGTCCCAACCCCACGATACGCGAGTGGGTGATGGCCACGTCGCTGGCGTACACCTCGGCGGAGAAGACGTTGACTAAACGAGCATTGCGCAGCACCAGGTCCACTTCGCCGTCGCCGCGGGCGGCGGCGATGATATCGGTAATTTCCATCACTGGCCTCCTCTCCTGACAAGTAGACAAGGACGCGCTTACATTATATCACACTCTGGCACGATGTCAACATGATCAGGGATAGGTTCGCGCCATGGCGGTGCGCGTTTGCCCGTCGCGTTGTTTGGTGGTATGATAGGTATCATAGGCTGGGCTGAGACTTGGTGCTAGAATGAAAGATGGTCTGCGCCAGCGGGCACAGTAGTGGTAGCGGCAACACCAGGGCTCTCTTGGCAAGGGTGAGAGCCCTTTTGTTATGTAAGTTTCTTGTGCCGCCAGACGGCGGTCTAGCACAGACGGAGAGGTAAAGGAGTGGGACTAGTATGAAAACAGACACATTTCGCGGCCGGGATTTCCTGACCCTGCTGGACTGGACAAAGGAGGAAGTGGAGACGATCCTGGACGTGGCGCTGGACTTGAAGCGGCGCTACGCTCTCGGTGAGCTGCACAACCACATCCTACCTGCCAAGACACTCTTCATGATCTTCTACAACCAGAGCTTGCGCACGCGTAACAGCTTCGAGGCGGGCATGACGCAGCTTGGCGGTCACGCCCATTTCCTGGACCCCAGCAAGATCTACACGCCAGCACTGCCAGGCAAAGAGGTCGCCTACAGCACAGAACGGGTGAGCGATGTGGCCCGGGTACTGGCGCGCATGGGCGACGCTATCTCCATCCGCTGCTACGGTGACCCTGTGGATTGGGTCTACGGCGACGCGCACGAGTTGATCCGGAACTTCGCCTACTGGGCCGACATCCCCCTGCTCAACATGGAGTGCGACAAGTATCACCCCTTCCAGGCGCTGGCGGACGTTCTGACTGTCAAGGAGAAGTTCGGCACCTTCAACGGTGTCAAGTTCGTCATGAGTTGGGCCTATAGCCCCAGTGTGCACAAACCGCGTGCCGTGCCGCAGAGCGCCATCATCGCTGCCAGCATGATGGGCTGCGACACCGTGCTCGCGCATCCCAAAGGGATGGAGCTGGACGATGAGGTGCTGGACTCCTGTCGCAAGTACGCGGCGATGAACGGCAGTTCCTTCGAGATCAGCAACGACTTCGAGGAGGCGCTGAAGGGAGCGCATGTGGTCTATCCCAAGGCCTGGACGGCGGTCCCCATGTTCCCACCCCCCGTCGGCGAGCGGGACGACGAGAAGGCCCAGGCCATCTTCGATGCCAACAAGGACTGGATCTGCACGTCAGACCACATGGCGCTGGCCGATCCCCAGGCTATCTACATGCACTGCCTGCCCGCCGACCGCAGTTTCGAGGTCACCGACGATGTGATTGACGGCCCGCAGTCGGTAGTGTTCGACGAGGCCGAGAACCGCTTGCACGTGCAGAAGGCGGTGATGAGCCTGGTAATGAGGTAGGTTAGTGATCTGTGATCAGGTATCAGGGGGCCAACCTCTGTTTCCCAATCATCCTGATCACTGATACCCGATAACTGATACCTGACTATAATAAGAAGAGGGAGCGAGCAATGAGCAAACCCGATTGTCTGGAAATCCGCTGGCACGGCCGCGGCGGCCAAGGAGTGGTCACCGCAGGCAAGCTGCTGGCCGAGACAGCGCTGGGGACAGGCCAATACTTCCAGGCCTTCCCCGACTACGGCCCCGAACGCATGGGGGCGCCAATCCGTGCCTTCACCCGCATCAGTTCCAAACCGATCACCATCCACTCCCAGATCGAGGAGCCCAACGTGGTGCTGGTGCTCGATCCCACCCTGCTGGGGACGGTGCCAGTGGCGGAGGGGTTGAAGGAAGACGGCACCTTGCTGGTCAACACCTCGATGGGCCCGGCAGAGGTGCGCGAGGTCACTGGCTTTCATACCGGCAAGGTCTTCACGGTGAATGCCAGCCACATCGCCATCGAGGAAATGGGCCGGGAGATCACCAACACGCCCATGCTGGGGGCACTTGCCCAGGCCACGGGCCTTTTCGACATGGGAGACCTGGCAGAGCAGTTGCGCGCCTGGTTCGGCAAGAAAGTCTCAACGAAGGTTATCGAGGCTAACGTCCGGGCGATGGAACGCGCGGCCAAAGAGGTGATAGAGGGGTGAACTGGTAGATTGGTAGACTGGTAGATTGAGATGGTTACCAGTGTACCAATGTATTGATGTACCAACAAGGAGTGAACACTATGACACAGTTGAAAGGATGGCGGGATATCCCCATCGGCGGGATGATTCTGGAAGCGGGGAACGCGGTGGAGTACCTCACCGGCGGCTGGCGAGCTTTCCGGCCCCTGTTTGGCGAGGCTGCCTGCATCCACTGCATGCAGTGCTGGCTGTTCTGCCCCGACTCCAGCATCCTGGTAGACGTCGAGAACGAAAAGATGATCGGCTTTGACCTGGAGTACTGCAAAGGCTGCGGCATTTGTGCGTCGGTCTGCCCCGTGAACGCCAAAGTGATCCGAAAGGGCGGGGAGGAACTGGAGCGAGATGACCCTCGTCTGTGCATCCTCATGGTCGAAGAAGGGAAATTCGGGGAGGAAGACAGTGAGTAGATTTCAAGCATTGACCGGAAACGACGCAGTCGCTACGGCGATGCGCCAGATCAACCCCGACGTGATGGCTGCTTACCCTATCACGCCCCAGACCTCCACCGTACAGAAATTCGCCGACTTTGTGTCGGACGGGCTGGTGGACACGGAGTTCGTCTGCGTGGAGAGCGAGCACAGCGCCATGAGCGCCTGCGTCGGTGCATCGGTGTCCGGGGCGCGGGTGATGACCGCCACCTCCGCCAACGGCCTGGCGCTGATGTGGGAGATCGTCTACATTGCCGCCTCCACCCGCTGCCCCATCGTGATGAGCCTGGTCAACCGAGCGTTGTCGGCCCCTATCAACATCCACTGCGATCACTCCGACGTGATGGGCATACGGGATAGCGGATGGATCATCTTCTTCTCCGAAAACGGCCAGGAGGCCTATGACAACATCATCCAGGCAATCCGCATCGGCGAGCACCCTGACGTACTGCTGCCAGTGGCGGTTTGCCAGGATGGCTTCATCACTGGCCACGGCATGGAGAGGGTAGAGATCTACGACGACGCCGACGTGAAGGATTTCGTGGGCAAGTACCGTCCCCAGTGGTCGCTGCTGGACCTGGAGCATCCCAAGACCTACGGGCCGCTCGATTTCTACGACTACTACTACGAGCACAAGCGGCAGCAGATCGAGGCCATGGAGAACGCTCAGGACGTGATCCTGGAAGTGGCCGCGGAGTTCAACCACAAGTTCAAACGCAATTACGCTCTGTTTGAGTCGTATCGGCTGGAGGACGCGGAGGTGGCGGTAATCATCGTCAACTCGGCGGCAGGAACGACGAAGGCGGTGGTGGACAAACTGCGGGACGAGGGGCTGAAGGTGGGGCTGCTCAAGCCGCGCCTCTTCCGTCCCTTCCCAGCCAAAGAGTTGGTAGACGCCTTGAGCCACCTGAAGGCCATAGCGGTGATGGACCGCTCCGTCTCCTTCGGCGCCATGAACAACGCCGGTCCCCTGTTCCTGGAACTGGTAGCAGCGCTGGCGACCCACGGCGTGCAGATGCCGGTGGCCGACTACGTCTACGGCCTGGGCGGGCGGGACATCCTGCCGCGAGAAATCGAACAGGTCTATCGCCAGGCGCTCAAGACGGCCGAGACGGGACAGGTGGAGCGGATGGTGACGTACCTCAGCGTGCGGGAGTGAATCGCTGATCGCTGATCGCGTATGGCTAATCGCGTATCGCTGATCGCACATCTCTGGAGAGAAGATGGCTTTCAGGTTCGAGAGTCTGGAAATATGGCGTCTGGCGCGGGAGTATACGACACACATCTATGAGATCACCTCCCGCTTTCCCAAGCACGAGCGGTATGCACTAGCAGACCAACTGAACCGTGCAGCCAACTCGGTCGTGCTGAACATAGCCGAGGGGTCCGGGCAAGACAGTTCCGCTCAATTCAACCGTTACTTGGGTATTGCGGCTGGTTCGGTCTGCGAAGTGGTCAGCGGTCTCTTCCTGGCTCTCGACCGCGGTTACATTGACAAGGCCACCCATGCTCGCTTGTATGATGAAGGCGACCGTCTGATCCGCAAGATCACGAACTTCCGTAAGGCATTGCGATAGGTGATAAGCGATAGGCTTTCAGCCTGAGTTGTGACTAGAAAAGGAGCATTGTACCATGCCAACTAAGCTAACCCCTAAAGAACTATCCAAGCGCCCGGAGCGGCTGTCGCCGGGACATCGGCTGTGTGCAGGCTGCGGCGCTTCGATCATCGTGCGGCAGATGCTGGCGGCGATTGACGATCCGGTGGTCCTTGCCAACGCCACCGGCTGCCTGGAGGTGGGGACGACGATCTACCCCTACACGGCCTGGCGGGTGCCGTGGATCCACAACGCCTTCGA
>DFBV01000261.1:758-12115 GCA_002366755.1 Anaerolineales bacterium UBA3071 | reverse complement strand
GCCTACATGAACACCGGCATCCAGCGCTCCAGCGCCACGCCATACGGTGCCCACACCACCACCTCGCCGGCCGGCAAGGTCATCCCTGGCAAGCAGCAGTTCCGCAAGGACCTGACGGCGATCATGGCCGCCCACGGCATTCCCTACGTGGGCCAGGCGGCCCCCAGCAAGTGGCGTGACCTGATGCAGAAGACCCGCAAGGCGGTCAACTGCGGTGGGCCAGCCTTCATGAACGTGCTCTCCTCCTGCAACCGCGGCTGGCGGCACAGGACCGAGGAGACCATCGAAATCACCCAGTTGGCGGTGGACACTTGCTACTGGCCGCTCTACGAGGTGGAGAACGGCGAATGGCGGCTCACCTACAAGCCGAAGGAGAAGAAGCCAGTAGAGGAGTGGATGAAACGACAGGGTCGGTTCCGCCACCTCTTCACGCCGCAGAACCACCACATCATTGACGAGATGCAAGCAGAGGTGGATCTCCGCTGGGAACGGCTGCTGAAGCTGTGCGGCGAAGCGTAGAAATCGGCAGATCANNGCAAATCAGCATCGGTAGGCCAGGGATGAAGCGGTAGCATGATTCCCTGGTCTAGTCGTCTATGCATTGTTCGTAGTGAGCCACGAAGTGAAACGAAGTGGCGTGGAGAACGCCGGCACTTCACTCCGTTCCGTGCCTGACTACGAGCATTCATGCAGGAGGTAGTTATGAGTCTCTATGGCAAGGATTTCATCTGCACGCAGGAGTGGATGCTAGAGGAACTGATGGCTGTGCTCGATCTGGCAGCGGAGATGAAGCGTGATCGCTTCTCCGACCGTTGGACAAGTATCCTCAAACACAAAACCTTCCTGATGTTCTTCTACAATCCTTCGGTGCGTACGCGTCTTTCGTTTGAGGCCGCAGCCACCGAGCTGGGAGGCCACGCCCAGTTCATGACCCCTTCGGCGGGGCGCTTCAAGACGCAGAAGCAGGCTGGGGAGACCATTGAGGACGCCGCCCAGGTCATGGCCCGCTACGTGGCGGGCATCGGCATCCGCATCCTGGAAGACAAGGTGCCCTACTACGGCGCTGGCGACGAGATGCTGCGCGAGTATGCGCACTGGGCAGATGTGCCCATCATCAACATGGCCGACGACCGCTTCCATCCCTGTCAGGGGCTGGCCGACGTGATGGGCTGGGCCGAGTGGTACGGCGGTGGGCCTGGTCAGCCTGACTACGACGCTCTGCGGGGCAAGAACTTCCTGCTCACCTGGGCTTCGGGTGCGCTGGCCCGTTCGTGGTGCAGTGTGCAGGCAGCGTTACTCATTGCCTCCCGCTTGGGCATGAACGTCACCGTGGCCCGGCCTGAGGGGTACGACCTGGACCCCGAGGTGTACGAGTGGACACAGCAGAACTGCGCCGCCAGTGGCTTTGAGTTTCGCGTCACCAGCGACCGGACGAAGGGCTATCACGGTGCGCACATCGTCTACTCCCGCAACTGGGTCAGCCCGCAGGCGTACAGGGACGGCGTGCTCCAGAAGCAGACGGAGATCGAGAAAGCGATGGCCTATCCCGGTTGGACGACGACCGCCGAGCGGATGGCGCTTACTGACAACGCCATCTTCACCCACCCCATGCCTGTGGACCGGGGCAGCGAGGTAACGGACGAGGTCGCCAGCGGCCCGCGTTCTGCCGTCTACGACATTGCTGAGAACCGGTTGCACGTACAGAAGGCGTTGATGGCGTTGACGATGGAGAACTGGTAGATTGGGAAACTGGGAAACTGGTACATTGGGAAACTGGTAGATTGGGAAACCGGTAAATTGGTGGAACTCCAAACATACCAATCTACCAATCTACCAATCTACCAACCCACCAATCCACAGACCAAGGAGCAGACCTATGACCAAGAAAATCGCCGTCGTTGCCATCGGCGGCAACTCGCTGATCGTGGATCGCCAGCACCGGACGATGGAGGATCAGTGGAAGGCGGTGCGCGAGACGTGCAGGCACCTGGCGGGGATGATCGAGCGCGGCTGGAACCTGATCATCACCCACGGCAATGGCCCGCAAGTGGGCTTCATCCTGCGGCGCTCCGAGATCGCCGAGAAGGTAGAAGGAGTACATCCTACTCCTCTGGATATGATCGGCGCCGATACGCAAGGCTCGATCGGCTACATGATCACCCAGGCGCTGGGGGATGAGTTGAGAAGAGGGAGCATCGACCGCCAGTGCGCAGCGGTGGTGACCCAGGTGCTGGTGGACAAGAATGATCTGGGCTTCCAAGACCCGACCAAGGGCATCGGTGGGTTCGTGGACGAAGAGGAGGCGCGCAAGTTTGAAGAAGAGGGCTGGGTTATCGGGTACGAAGCGGGCCGCGGTTGGCGGCGCAAGATCGCCTCTCCCATTCCTCTGAAGATCATCGAATTGGACGCAGTGAAGACACTGGTAGATGCTGGCTTCGTGGTGGTCACCGTGGGCGGCGGTGGTATCCCCGTGGCCGAGGACGCGCAGGGCAATCTGGTAGGCACTCGCGCCGTGATTGACAAGGATCGTGCCAGCAGCCTGTTGGCGCGCAATCTGAAAGTTGATCTTCTCCTCATCTGCACCGGTGTGGCACAGGTATCGCTCAACTATGCGCAGGACAACGAGCGGCCACTGGATCGTATGACGGTGAGCGAGGCCAGGCGCTACCAGTCCGAAGGGCATTTCCCGCCAGGCAACATGGGGCCCAAGATCGAGGCCATCATACAGTTCCTGGAGGCCAACCCCCAGGGAGAGGCACTGATCACCGATCCCTGGAACATCGAGCGGGCGCTGGATGGCGAGACGGGTACTTGGATTGTGCCATAGTGACCCGTAGTCCGCAGGTTCGCACACTCATGTTTCGGACGCATTTCTCGGATACCCGAACTCACGGATACCGGATTTGCGAAGCCCGAGCACACGCGCGAAGGAGGTGATGCTAAAGGACACAGCACCGATCTACTGTTGGTAAGGTTCCGTACGCATCTTTCGCTTGTTCTCAGAGTGCTTTTCCAGATTGGCACCCTCTACATGAGCCTACCTCTTGGCGACCCAACCTCGGATTTGCTCTCAGAAACGAGCGAACCATGAGTCTATTGACTTCCCAGACTACCAAACCTAAAGCACCCTAAGACACAATGAGGAGGCGTAGAAATGCTATCCAAGAACGTACGGTGGCTTCTGGCTGCCCTGGTGATTCTGTCTCTGGTACTGGGCGCTTGTGCGAAGCCCCAGGCACCGGCAGAAAAGCCTACTACTGAGGAAGGAGGGTTCTCCATTCCGGCGACCGTAGAGGGCAAATTCAACGTGGCGATGGTGCTCATCGGCCCCCACGATGATGGTGGCTGGAGCCAGGCCCACTACGAAGGGCTGGAGTACACCGCGGAAAATGTCGACAATGTCCACATCGCCTATATCGAGAACGTACCAGAGGGGTCTGAGTCCGAGCAGGTCTTCCGCAGCCTCTCCCGCAAGGGATTCGACCTCATCTTCGGTACTTCCTTTGGCTATATGGACGGAATGGAGATCGTGGCTGAGGAATTCCCGAACATCATGTACAGCCACATCAGCGGCTTCAAGTCCAATATGGAGAACTTCGGCAACCTGTTTGGCGCCATGGAAGACATGAAGTACCTGGCTGGGATGTTGGCCGGATCGCGGGCCAAGATGGACGGGAATCCCAAGTTGGGCTACATGGCTACCTTCCCCATCCCTGAAGAGATCCGCTTGGGCAACGCCATTGCGCTGGGCATGAAGCAGACCTGCCCCGAATGCACCATGGATGTGCGCTGGATCAACACCTGGCACGACCCCGTCATAGAGAAAGAGGCGGCAGCTTCCCTCTTCGACGCCGGTGCGCAGGTGGTCTTCACCGGAGCTGATACCCCAGCCGTGGCTGACGTGGCCCAGGAAAAGGGCAAATGGGGCGTTACCTACGATTGGTACGGTTCCTGCAAAGTAGATGCCTGCCTTACCGCTCCCTACTGGAATTGGGGCCCTGTCTATGTTGGAATCACCGAACAGGTCAGAGATGGCTCCTACAAGGCTGGCTGGCACTACTTCGACGCCGATACAGGCGCTATGGGGTTGTTTGGCTTCATGGAAGGCGAAACCTTGTCGTCCGGCGTTGCCGAACTGCCCGAAGAGGACATCCAGTTGGTACGAGACACGCTGGCCAAGATGCTGGCGGGCGAGTTCGATCGCTTTGACGTCTTCGCCGGCCCCATCAAGGACAATGCCGGCAACGTGGTTGTGCCCACGGGCAAGAAGATGGAACAGTCCGACATGGATCAGTTCCCGCCCGGAGCGCCCGGCCTGGAGTGCGAATACTGCATGTACTGGTGGGCCGACGGCATCACTGCTGAATTGCCTGAGCTGTAGAGGTTAGGACGAAAAGCAATACGGTTCGGTTGACTAGGAGCCTATGCCTGTTGCAGGCCAAGCCTGCAACAGGCAGCAACTGGATTCCAGCTTCTGGAAAGGTGCGACGCACTTGCACAGAGTGCGTCGCACCCCTCAAACAGTCGGGGGCAACTCCGTTCCCGAGAGAAAAAGGGGACCTGGAATGACCAACGTAACCAACGCAGTTGAGATGCGGGCAATTATCAAACGTTTTCCCGGCGTGCTGGCCAACGATCAGGTGGATTTCGACCTGCGCGTGGGCGAAATCCACACCCTGTTGGGGGAAAACGGCGCTGGCAAGAGCACGCTGATGAACGTTCTGGCCGGCCTCTACCGACCGGAAGAGGGGACTGTCCGCGTTCATGGCAAACTGGTCAATTTCCGCTCCCCGCGCGATGCCATTGAACATGGCATTGGCATGGTACATCAGCATTTCATGCTGGTCCCGTCGCTAACTGTAACAGAGAACATTCTGCTGGGACTCAGCGAGCCACGTTTCCTAATGCGGCTCCCCGAATACCACAAGCGAATTGCCGAGTTGGAGGAGCAGTTTGGCCTCAGAGTGGCTCCGGAAGCCAAGATCTGGCAATTGACGGTGGGCGAGCACCAGAGGGTAGAGATCCTCAAGATGCTTCACCGAGGCGCAGACGTGCTCATCATGGACGAGCCCACGGCTGTGCTGGCCCCGCAGGAGATCGATGAGCTCTTCGTCACTTTGCGCTCGATGACGGCTGAGGGCAAGTCGATTGTTTTCATCAGCCACAAGCTGCACGAGGTAATGGCGATCTCCAATCGCATCACGGTGCTGCGCAAAGGGCGCATGGCCGCTCCGCCCCTGGACACCCAATCCACCACCAGGGAGGAACTGGCCGAATTGATGGTAGGCCGCAAAGTGCTATTTGAGGTCGCCAAGGGCCTGAGCGAGCCCGGCGAGGTGCTCCTTTCCGTCAAGAATGTGAGCGCGCTCAATGACAGAGGATTGCCTGCCCTCAATGGGGTATCGTTGGATATCCGCTCCGGCGAGATATTGGGCTTGGCCGGGGTTGCCGGCAACGGGCAGTCCGAGCTGGCGGAAGTGATCACTGGGCTGCGTCCCTGCACGGCCGGTGAGGTGACGGCTGGCGGCCGAGTCTGCAGCAACTGCCCGCCCAGAGTGGCCATTGATGCCAGCGTGGCCCATATTCCCATGGACCGCACTGGCGCAGGCACGTCCCCCAACTTGAGCATTGCCGACAACCTCATCATGAAAGCCTATCGCTACCCTCCCATTGGCAAGGGGTGGGTCATTGACGAACGCTCGGCCCGCGAGCACGCCGAGAAGCTGAAGGGAGAATACAGCATCTTAGCGCCTTCCATTGATACTCATTCCCGCTTGCTCTCAGGCGGCAATCTCCAGCGGGTCATTCTGGCGCGGGAAATCTCCGGCAGGCCACAGGTGATCGTAGCTGTCCAGCCCACCCGCGGTCTGGACGTTGGCGCCATCGAAGGTGTGCAGCGTCTGCTACTGGAGCAGCGTCAGGCAGGCGCGGCCATTCTGCTCATTTCGGAAGAACTGGAAGAACTTTTCTCCTTGAGCGACCGGATAGCGGTCATCTACGAAGGAGAGATCATGGCGATACTGGAAGAACCAGATCAGGAAACCATTGGCCTGATGATGGCTGGACAGAGGGGAGGTGGCTGATGGCTACGACTACCCAGAAGTCCAGCGCTGGACGGCGCTTCGCTCTGCCCTTCAGGGTCCAGTTTGAGCCTCGATTGGAGGTGCCACGCTGGTTGCCCCTCACGGTATCGGTGGGGGCCATCATCATAGCGCTCATTCTGGGGGCGTTTGCACTCCGTCTTTCTGGCCTGACCCACCCGTTCAGGGCCTATGCCAACATTGCCAAGGAGCTCTTCGGCAACTGGGGCGGCATTTCCGATGTCTTGGTCCAGGCGACCCCGCTGATCCTGGTGGGGCTGGCCTGCTCCGTGGCCTTCAGCATGAAGTTGTGGAACATTGGAGCTGAGGGGCAGTTCTTCATTGGCGCCTTCGCTGCTAGTGCCATTGTGCTCGCTCCCGTGTTGCCCGCCGAAACCCCCGGATGGGTTTTCATCCCTGTGATGATGATCGCCGGCTTTGTCGGCGGCGCCCTGTGGGGTTTTGTCCCTGGCTATCTCAAGGCCAAGTTCAACGTCAACGAGGTGATCACCACGCTGATGATGAACTACATTGCCATTGAGTGGAACAACTTTTTCATCTTTGGCGTATGGAGCGAAGGGGGTTTCCAAATGAGTCCCCGGTTCCCCCGCACCGCCTGGCTGCCCCGACTGGCCGACTATGCCAAAGAGATCCCTCAATTCGGTGGCCTGACGCTGCACCTGGGCCTGCTTTTCGGGCCGATTGCGGCCGTGATGGTCTGGTGGGTACTCTACCGCAGCAAGTGGGGCTACGAGATTCGGCTCGCTGGTGACAACCCCAAAGCTGCCCGCTATGCTGGCACCAACATTGCCCGCAACATGGTGCTGGTGATGATGCTCTCTGGCGGGCTGGCTGGGCTGGCCGGCATGGCCCAGATCGGTGGCGTGGTTCGCCGCCTGCAGGGAGCTATCTCTTCCGGTTATGGCTTCACCGGCATCATTATTGCCTGGCTATCCAAGCTCAACCCTCTCATCGTCGTCGCTGTTTCCATTCTCCTTGGCGCTCTGATTCTGGCTGGGCGCGAGATCGGACGATCTGGCATCTCTATGCTCGTTCAGGGGATCATCCTCTTCGCCCTCATTGCCAGTGAGTTCTTGCTGCGCAACCGTGTTCGGATAAAGCGCACGAGGGAGGCCTAGCCATGGATTGGATCATTATTCTGCAGGCGGGGATTGCCGCTGGGACGGTGTTGCTCTTTGCCACCGTTGGTGAGGTGCTAGCCGAGCGGTCTGGCATCCTGAACCTGGGACTGGAAGGGATGATGCTGATTGGTGCCATGTCTGGCTACAGCGTGGCGGTCAACTATGGCAATCCGTGGCTGGGGCTGCTGGTGGCGATGGTTGCGGCCGGTCTGCTTTCCCTGCTGCACGGCTTTGTCACCATCCACTTGCAGGCAGACCAGGTGGTTAGCGGTCTCTCACTGACCTTCCTGGGGACCGGCCTGAGCCTGGTGTTTGGCGAAGGCTTGAGCAAAGCGGGCGCCATCTCGCTGCTGCCCAAGGTCACCATTCCGGTTCTTTCCGCTATCCCCTACCTGGGCGACATTCTGTTCACAGATCAGAGCATCATGGTGTACATAGGCTATCTGCTGGCCCCTGCTGCCTGGTACTACATCAACTACACCCGGCCAGGCATGCACATGCGGGCGGTGGGCGAGTATCCGGCTGCAGCCGACACGATGGGGATCAACGTGAAGGGTATGCGCTATCTCTACACCTGTGTTGGCGGTATGCTGGCCGGCCTAGCCGGCGCTACCATCAGCCTGGCCATCTCGCCCGGCTGGTTCAGCCACATGACCACCTCAGGCCAGGGGTGGATCGCCGTCGGCTTGACCATCTTCGCTCAATGGAATCCGCTGCGAGCGGCGGCAGGCTCCTATGCTTTCGGCGCGCTGCGGCGGCTTATCCTGGACCTGCAAGGCCCCACCAAGCTACTGCTCTGGAAGAATCCCTTCTACTACAATCCCTACTGGGGCTTCTTCCTCAAGATGATCCCCTACGCCTTCACCATTGTGGTTCTGGTGATCGGCTCGCGCGAGGCCATGCGCAAGCGAATGGGGGCGCCTGCCGCCTTGGGTGTGCCCTACATTCGCGGGCAGCGGGGAATCTAGACAAGGCGTAGGCGTCCAGGGTACGGGCGACCGGCCGGTCGCCCCTCCTAACGAACAACACCCAGAAGCAACAATGAAACAGCAATGAGTGATCATGTCCTGGGACTCAAGTGCACTATCTGCGGCGCGGAGTACGGCGTTGACGAAGTCGAGTATGTCTGCCCCGAACACGGCGACAAGGGCACCCTCGACGTTATCTACGACTACGATCTCATTGCCCGGCGCATCAGTCCCGACAAACTGGCCGACGACCCAACTCGCTCCATCTGGCGCTACCTGCCACTGTTGCCGGTGGAGCCAGAAGCAACACAGCGCCTCATAGAGGGCACCGTTCTGGCCAGTGTCGGCTGGACGCCGCTCTACGCCGCCCCGCGCCTGGCGGCTGACCTGGGCCTGCGCCACCTGTGGGTCAAGGACGACGGCCGGCAGCCTACCGCTTCGTTCAAAGACCGCGCTTCAGCCATCGCCGTCGCCAAGACCCGCCAACTGGGCTATGAGATCGTCACCACCGCCAGCACAGGCAACGCGGCAGCCGCTCTCTCTGGGCTGTGCGCTGCCGTTTCCCAGCCCAACGTCATCTTCGTGCCCCGCACCGCACCGCAGGCCAAGATCACCCAACTCCTGGTTTTCGGCGCGACGGTGCTCCTCGTGGATGGGTCTTACGACGACGCTTTCGAGTTGTGTCTGAAGGCCGCACCGGAGTTCGGCTGGTACAATCGCAATACGGCCTACAATCCGTACATGACCGAGGGCAAGAAGACGGCGGCATACGAGATCTGTGAGCAGTTGACGGCCCGCGGTTTGGGCAGGGGAGCAAGGGCGCTAGGGTGCAGGGGTGCTCCTCTGCTCCCCTGCGCCTCGGCTCCCCTGCCCCTCGGCTCCCCTGCTCCTCCGCTCCCTTGCCTCTCGGCTCCCGACCGCATCTTCATCCCCGTCGGCGATGGCTGCATCATCGGGGGGGTGCACAAAGGGCTGCGGGACATGCTGGCACTGGGTTGGATAGACCGCATGCCGAAACTGATGGGCGTGCAGGCCGCGGGTTCCTCCCCACTGGTGGATGCCTGGGAGCGAGGCTTGGAGGGCTTGGAGATGGAGCCAGTGGAGGCCCATTCCATTGCCGACAGCATCGTCGCTGGATTGCCTCGTGACCGCATCAAGGCGCTGCGAGCGGTGCGTGGCAGTCGCGGGGCTTTCATCCGCGTGAACGACGAGGAGATCATCGCGGCCATCCCCGCCTTGGCCCAGGGATGTGGAGTCTTTGCCGAGCCTGCTGCCGCCGCTGCCTACGCCGGGCTGGTCAAGGCGGTTGAGCAGGGGCTCGTTGACCCCAACGAGCAGGTGGTCGTGTTGGCCACAGGCTCAGGGCTGAAAGACATCGCATCGGCGATGAAGTCTGTGGGCCAGCCGCTTTTCATTGAGCCGACGATGGACAGCCTGCGGCGACAGATGGCCAGCCCGCCCAGGCGGGCCAGCATGGGGCGAGAGCGGTGAAGCGCGCGGCTATGCGTGGCTCGGATTCCGTGCGCGCTGATTTACACATTCACACCACTGCCTCCGATGGACGCTGGCCGCCGGAGCGCGTCGTGGCCGAGGTGGCGGCCCACTCTATTGGCCTCTTCGCTATCGCCGATCACGATACGACAGCCCATGTTGCTGAAGCTGAAGCCCTGGCCCGAGAAGCGGGAGTGGCCTTCATGAGAGGTGTCGAAGTCTCCTCTTGCCTGAACGGAGATCTCTTCCACATCCTGGCCTACGGGTTCGACCCGGAAGCACCGGCTTTGCCGTCCATGCTACATGACAATGTTGCCTTATCGGACGGCTACAACGAAGAGATCATTCGCGGTCTTATCGCTGAGGGCTGTCCCATCACCCTTCACGACTACCTTGCCTACGACTATGATCGCACACGCGGCGGTTGGAAGCCACTGCGCTTCCTGATGGACCGAGGTGTCTGCGCCGGGATAAAGGACTACTTCGCCAACCTGGTGGCCAACCTATCCGTCCCATCAGCTCAGTACCCCCATCCTGCCGACGTCGTTGCCGCCATTCGGGAGAGCGGAGGTGTGCCGATTCTGGCCCATCCGGGAGCAAGCCTGCGCTGCGCCAACGCCCGCGAGAGCCCTCTGCGCCACCTGCAGGAGTTGGGCATCGCCGGGTTGGAATGTTACTCCCAATACCATGACCTGGCGACGACTCGCTTCTGCCTGGATTGGTGCATTCGGCACGACCTGCTCGTCACCGGTGGCTCCGATTGTCATGGTGGTTTCGTTGGCCGCCAGTTAGGCGTCCCGGCTGTGGACACTTCTGACCTGAACCTTGGTGAACTGGCAGAACGCATCGTACGTTGATCCCCAGCCTCCAACGTCCAATGTCTAATCTCCAATATCCAGTATCCAACATCCAATCAGGAGCATACAAACCATGATAGACCTGACCATTCACAAAGAGCAACTCAAGCGGACGGTACAACGAGCACGCGAGCGCAACATCGTCGTCCCCACTTTCGCGCAGATGAAGGACCCCTCGCTGATTCCCGCCGGGGTCAAGGCCAGCCTGAAGGAAATCGGCCTGTGGGACATCACCTCGCTCAACCTGTTCCGCATCACCTGGAAGAACGAACCGGCGGCTTACGGTGGCGGCTTCAATGGGATCAACTATGTGGAGCTCCCGCCATCCCTAACGGGCGTGCCAGCGCGCATCATTGCCCTGGTGGGCAAGTGGTTCCCCACCGGCTCGCACAAGGTGGGCGCGACCTTTGGTTGCCTGGCGCCGCGGCTGGTCACCGGCCAATTCGATCCGACCTACCAGAAAGCAGTGTGGCCCTCCACCGGCAACTACTGCCGCGGCGGCGCCTACAACTCCACGCTACTGGCCTGCGAGTCCATCGCCATCCTGCCGGAGGAGATGAGCCGCGAGCGCTTCGAGTGGCTTTCCAAGGTCTCGGGCGAGGTCATCGCCACGCCGGGCTGCGAGAGCAACGTGAAAGAGATCTTCGACAAGACGTGGGAGCTGCGCGAGACCCGCCAGGACATCGTGGTCTTCAACCAGTTCGACGAGTTCGGCAACCACCTCTGGCACTACGACGTCACCGGCCATGCCATGGAGGAGGTGCTGCAGCAAGAGATGGGGCCGCAGGATGCCTACCGGGGCGTCGTGCTGACCACCGG
>DFBV01000261.1:472-630 GCA_002366755.1 Anaerolineales bacterium UBA3071 | reverse complement strand
GTGGCCATAGACGACGAGGCCTGCATGAGCCTGGCGCGGCTGTTCAACGAGCCGGCTGGGCGGGCCTACCTGGTCAAGCAGGGTGTGCCCGAAGCACTGATCGGCCAACTGGACCTCCTGGGCATCTCCAGCATCGCCAACGTGCTCTCTTCCATCAA
>DFBV01000261.1:0-303 GCA_002366755.1 Anaerolineales bacterium UBA3071 | reverse complement strand
CACAACCTCAAGTACTACACCTGGGTCGAGCAGCAGGGCAAGACCTACGAGGAGATCCAGGCCCAGTGGTACGATCCCGACTACTGGAGCAGCATCCATAGCCAGGTCGAAGAGATTGACGGACTGATCGAGCAGTTCAACGAGATGACAGGGTTGTTGAAGGAAGTGTAGTGGCATTGCCCCTGCGCCTGCCAGCCGCGGATACGGGAGAGGATCAAGGCCGCCGGGCAATTTGCCGGCGGTCTTTTGCGTCTTTTCAAACGGGTGAAAAGATGGTAGAATCATGTACTGTTTAGAGAGCGG
>DFBV01000202.1 GCA_002366755.1 Anaerolineales bacterium UBA3071 | reverse complement strand
TGGGCCTCGCTGTTCTTGGTCAGACCCGATGTGTTGATGAGCCGAATCACCGGCGACTGGCGCAAGGAGCAGGAGAACAAACCCATCACGCTGAACAGCAAGCTTTCGGCGGCGCTGAACAAGTGCCCGTCCCCATGGATCAACGGCATCTGCAAACAACTAGGATTGGATCCCAAGGCGCTGCGGGCCAAGAAAAGAAAGGTGGCTGCCATCCAGGCGCACCTTGCCGACCTGGTCAAACTGGGCCCGGTAGTGCAACCGCTGCCCGCCGCCAGCCGCCAGGCGCTGAGCTACGTGCTGGAGCAGGGCGGCTGGGTGAAGCTGGGCCAACTGACCCGCCGCTTCGGCACGATGGACGACGTGGGCTGGTTCTGGGACGATGACGACCCACCCGTTTCCCCGCTCGGTCAGTTGCGGGTGCGGGGGCTGCTCTTCGTGGGCAAGGCAGGCTTCAAGGGCCGCAACTATCGCCTGGCCGTGATACCGAAGGAACTGCGGGAGCCATTGGGTGACCTGCTGGCCGAGGAATGACCAGCCTCATGAAACGAGCCGTCAGCGTGAGCCTGGGCAGTTCCAGCCGCGACAAACGGGTCGTTGTCCATTTCAAGGGCCAGCCCATTAGCATCGAGCGTATCGGCACCGACGGCGACGCGGAGAAGGCTCGGCGGCTGTTTGCCGATCTCGACGGCAAGGTTGATGCCCTGGCCGTGGGTGGTGTGGACCTGTACTTCCGCCTGGGTGGTCGAGAATACCCCGTGCACGCGGCGCTGAAGCTAGTGCAGGATGTCCACCAAACGCCGGTGGTTGATGGACGGGGGCTGAAGCACAACACGCTGGAGCGACGGGTGTTCGAGTTGGCAGAGCCGGAGCTGGGCAGCATGCCTCATTTCGGCAGCGCCTTCATACCGGTGGCGATTGATCGCCTGGGCCTGGCCCGGGCGGTGGAAGAGGTGGCTGACGAAGTGGTCTACGGCGACCTCATGATCGCCCTCGGCATCCCCATCGTCATACGGGGATTCGATCGCTTCTGCAAGATAGCACGGGTGCTACTGCCCATCGTCAGCTACTTCCCCATGAGCTTGCTGTTCTACGGGAGCAAGGGGGAAGAACCCAAGCCCAAGTTCCATCGCT
Organism: Anaerolineales bacterium UBA3071; assembly: GCA_002366755.1. Lineage (GTDB taxonomy): Bacteria > Chloroflexota > Anaerolineae > UBA3071 > UBA3071 > UBA3071. The sequence goes on along the minus strand of DFBV01000202.1, from coordinate 4,741 downwards.
ACTGGCAGGACGCCGATCTGATCGCCGGCGACTTCATGTTCATGCGCAAGTACTTCCCCTACGACCTCAGCGGCAAAACAGTCGTCACCAACACCACCACCGACGAGAACATCGAGTTGCTGCGAGAGCGGGGCGTGCGTGAGGTGATCACCACCACGCCCCGCTACGAAGGACGTTCTTTCGGCACCAATACGATGGAGGCAGCCCTTACCGCCTATGCGGGCAAGGGCCGCCCTCTGAGCGATGCTGAGCTGAACGCGCTGATAGATGAGCTCGACATCCGGCCCAGCGTGCATAGGCTGAAGGAGTGAAACCACCATGGGAACCCGCGGAGAAGTGCTGGTCGCCATCATGAACAACCCACTGGACTTCGCCATTGCCCGCGACCAGCATTGGTATCGCATCCCGGTGTCCAGCGTGGAGAAGTGGCTCAAAGGGCGTTGGCCGCCGCAATGGCTGGCCTTCTACCAGACCAAGATCTTCGGCGACGAAGCCCACGCGGTGAACTACTACGCGCGGGTGCTGGAAACCCGCAAGGTTTTCCGCTGGGAGCTTTTCCCCGATGAACCGCGCGACGAGAAGGGACGGCGATGCTACTACCAGTTGCTGCTGTCACCGTTGCAGCGGTTGCCGCGGCCCATCCTGAGTCGACGTTGGCGGCGCATCTTTTTCATCCGTACCACCTGGCAGAAGTTCATGAACGCCGTGGAGATCAACGACCTGTATGACGAGAGCCCGCTGGAGGACCGGCTGTGGGCCGAACTCAAGCATCTGAAGATCAATGCAGAGCGGCAGGAGTTCGAGCAGGTAAAGGAACGCATGTACGCGCTCGATTTCGCCATCTACTGCGCTTCGGGCAAGATTGACGTGGAGACCGACGGCGACACCTGGCACGCTGATCGTGAGCGCATCCCTCTCGACAACCTGCGAGACAACGATCTGGAGACCGTCGGCTGGAGGGTTCTGCGCTTCAATACTCATCACATTCGCGAGGCAATGACAGAGTATTGCGTGCCCACCATCGTGGAGAACGTCAACAGGTTGGGTGGCGTGAATGGCGGTAGGCTGGTACCGCGCAGGATCAGCCCGGATGGCCCAGGAGGGTGGTGGCAATTGACGCTGTTTGAGCCTGGTATCCGAGGAGATGATTCTGGACCCGCCAGCTAGCCAGGAGCGGGCGGTGACGAAGGTGTGGCGAGAGTTGTGGTAGGCAAGTCAAACCAAGGAGAAACAGAATGGCAGTAGCACACGCGTATTCGCCGCGCCGCCGGTTGGCCTGGCTGGCCAGGCGATTGGTGAACCTCGATGGGCCCTACTTGATCACAGGTCCCCAGGCGGCCTACGAATACCATCGCTGGCTGACCCCACTGGAAAACCTGGTCACCCTGCAGGTTCACGCAGAAGATGTCCCCGTCTGGCGCCAGGTGGCCGGGGAAGGGTGCCTCGTGTTTGAAACCTTGCCTACGATGGCCCAGGTGTACGCGGTGCAGGCGGCCATCGTCCTGAACCCGACCCTGGAGCCGAAGCGATACCAGCGGCGTCGGGTTGTTGATGGGCTGGCCTTTGTTGCTCCTGAGGACCTTTGTCTCGACCTGGTGGAGCGAGCCCGGGGCGAAACCAGCCTGGCCGAGGCGGCCGCCATCCTCATTGCCCAGCGAGACTCTCTGGCCTGGGACGTGGTGCTGGATGAGGCTGAGCGGCGACATCTGTCTCATCGTTTGGGTGCCCTCTTGGAGGCCATCAATGCTGAGACGGAAACAGATCTCATGTCCCTGAAGGTCATCGAAGACCTCTGTCACCGGGCCAACACAGACCGTTTACCGCCAGAAGAAGCTGCCTATCCACCGGGGCGACACCAATCAGTTCCGCCTACATACCAACCGATCGCCGAGCGCTGGGGCATCCGCCTGACATTGCCGCGCTACGTCATCAGCAAGGTCATCTTTGACCTTCAGCCGCAGTGGAGTTGACTTAGTGGAAGATCACCTGGCACGTGAACTCCGGACTATTCTGGAAGCATGCCACCGCCGTGGCATCGTTGTATTTGTCATCGGCGCCTTTGGCGTCCGTGCCTACGGCAGCCTGCTGCGCCATACTCTGGATCTGGATCTGGCCGTTGAGCGGAAGGTCTGGCCTGCTCTGGCTGAGGTTCTTGAGGCTCAAGGGTATCACCTGTCGCCTGCCGATATCTGGGTCACGGCTACCAAAGGTGACGGGGAAGGAACTGTGGAGGTCCACATCGCGCTGGGTCGTGTGACAGACGTCCATTCAGCTTTGAGCTACCCTGTACAAGTTGAACCGGGCACCCAGCGATCTCTGTCTGACTCAAACATCGTTCTCCCAGTGTTCACGCTGGAAGGCCTGCTCATCACCAAGCTCATCGCGCTGCGGGACAACGATGTGGTAGATATCGTGGCGCTTCTGTCTCGGCACGCCGATCGGGTTGATGCCCAACGCTTCTGGGACCGGGCGGCTGCTGCCGCACTCGAATTGGGCCTGGAGAATCGGCTTGCCGAATTGGAGGAGATGCTGGAAGGTGGCGAAGTGGACGCTATCTGGTGGGACCGGCTGGGGTTGATGCTGGATGAGAGTGAGCGTCAGGCAGCGCTAGAGGTGGTTCGCCACTTGCAGGATTACGCAGGGTTGGGGAGACCATGAAACGCTTACTTGCTTTCATTCTCGCTTTCACCTTGGCCGCTGTCGCCCAGCGTACGCTGAGCAAGGGAGGTATCCCCAGCGACGCGGCCATTTTCTTCGGACTGGCGGCGTTGGTCTTCGTTGCAGCGGCGGAGAAGCCTTCGACCTGGCCCAGTCTGCCCCCGCGCCGCCGCTGGCCGCGTTGGGCGCTCGCCCTGGCTGGCGTCGCGTTGCTGTTCGGGGTTGCTGCCTTCGTTCTCTTTTGGCGCGCCCGCGGCTCGTCGACCCAATTTACTGGCCCCGCCTTCTGGCTCTGGCTCATCAGTATTCCCCTCTTCCTGGCCGCCACCTGGTTTGAGGAAATCCGAGATCCGCAATCGAAGTCGCAAATCGCAAGTCGCAAATCGCAGATCGCAAATCGCAAATCACAAGTCACAAATCGCAAGTCTCTAGTCTCTAATCTCAAATCTCTAATCTCCAATTGGGAGCTTATCATACTGCTCCTCATCCTTCTCGCCGCTTTCTTCCTCCGCACGTGGCAACTCCATGCCATCCCCGCCGGCTGCCAGTCGGACGAGTGCAACAACGGACTTGATGCGCTGGAGTGGCTGGCTGGCGCGCCGTACACTCCCTACGCGGAGACCAACGAGGGACAGGCCACCTTCTTCACCTACCTGCTGGCCCTGTTCTTCAGGCTGTTCGGCGCCAGCGTCCCCACCATGCGGCTGGTCTCGGCCATCGGTGGCTCGCTGACCGTGCTCGCTTTCTACTTCCTGGCCCGCGATCTGTTTGGATCGAAGGTGGGGCTGGCCGCCGCTGGCTTGCTGGCCGCGTCCAGATGGCACCTCACTTTCAGCCGCATCATCTACGAGCTCATCCTCGTGCCGCTGTTCGAAGTGCTGCTCTTCTGTTTCCTGCTGCGGGCACTGCGCAACGGGCGACGGCGGGACTGGGCGCTGGCTGGCGTGGCCCTCAGCGCGGGGCTGAACACCTATACGGCGTTCAGAGTGATACCGTTCCTCGTTGCTGGGTTTTTCCTGTATTGGTTTGTGTACACGGCGGTGACGGCTGTTGGCACAAGGAGACAAGGAGACAAGGAGACAAGGAGGCCGGACTCCTTGTCTCCCGCTCACCTTGTCCCCTTGTCTCAATTGGAGGGTCTGGCTTGCTTCGTCGGGGCTGCAGCCCTGACGGTGCTGCCGCTGGGCGTGTACGTGTTGCAGCACTGGAACGTCTTCCTCAGCCGCACCCAGCACATCTCTGTGTTTCGGGATGTCGAGCGGGTCGGCTCCTATGCCCCGCTGTGGAGCAACCTCCGCAAGACGCTGTACATGTTCAACTGGAAGGGGGACATGGCGGCGCTGAACAACCTGCCGGGTGCGCCGCTGCTGGACGCTATCGTGGCCGTGCTGTTTGTCCTCGGCCTGGCCTACGCGCTGCGGCATATCCTTCGACCGCTCCCCTTCCTCTACGTGACCTGGTTTATCGCCGTGGGCAGCGTCGCTGTGCTCTCCGTGGGGCACGAAGCCCCCACCGCCCGTCGGCCCATCGGCCTGGTGCCGCTTATCTACCTGCTGGTGGCGCTGGTGATTGACCAGACCTGGCGGGCCGTGCGCCGTGCCGGATGGCGCGATGCGCTATCTGAGCGTGTGTTCGCCGGCGGGCTGGCGCTGCTCGTGGTTGGTGTGGGGATCGGCAACGCCCGCACCTACTTCCTGAAGCAGGCGAAAGACCCCGCTGTCTTGTTCGCCTACAGCCCCAATGAGTCCGCGGTCGGACACTACCTGGCCGAACTGGAGGGGGATCCCTACGTCCTCATGACCCCGGGATACTCGCACCACTCGGCGGTGCAGTTCATCGGCAGGCGGCCAGTCACACCGCTCAACCTGGGACAGCAGGTGCCGCTGCGGAAGGACACGGACCGCGACCTCGTCTACGTGCTGGAGCCGGTGGATGAGCGGCTCGGCCCGCTCTTCCAGCAGGTCTACCCGGGCGGGACGTGGCAAGTGCACCGCGACAGCTTGGGGAGGGCGTTGTTTATTTCCTTTGAAGTGCCGCAGGAGACGCTGGCCGCCGCTCGCGGCCTGGCCGGGCGCTACTTCCG
>DFBV01000241.1:1776-5230 GCA_002366755.1 Anaerolineales bacterium UBA3071 | reverse complement strand
CGGTAGTGGATCAGTGAACCGAAAGAACTGAGCCGTTCGACCGGGCCCAGGTTCCAGAAGAGGATGTCCATGTCGTGGCAGCACTTGGCCAGGATCATGGGGCTCTCGATCCGACTGCTGCGCCAGTTGCCCCGCACGTAGGAATGGGCCATGTGCCAGTAGGCGACATTCTCCCGATGCTCGACGGTGATGACGTCACCCAGCCGGCCCGAGGTGGCGATCTCGTGCACCTTGGAGAAGAAGGTCGTGTAGCGCAGGACATGGCTGATCATCAGGATGCGCCCAGTGCGCTCGCCAGTCTGCACCAAGCGGACGCAGTCCCGCACTGTGGTAGCCATCGGCTTTTCCAGGAGAACGTTGTAGCCTGTCTCCAGCGCGGCCACGGTGGGTGCGACGTGGGTGTGATCCAGCGTGCAGATGAGCGCGGCGTCAGCGATCTGCTTCTGGTCAAGCAGGGCCTCCCAGGTGCGGAACTGCCGTTCGGGCGGGATGTTGTGGGCCTGAGCGAAGCGGGCCCGCCGCGCCTCGTGTGGCTCGGCGACGGCGACGAATCGCAGCTCGTTAGGATGTTGCAGGGCGTAGGGACCGTAGGCTTCGAAGCCGCGCTGTCCTGCGCCAATCATGACCGCGTGCACGGATTTGGACATCGGTCTGTCTCCACGGGACAGTTTCATTGGCNNTGAACGTCCCCTTGCGATGATGTTTGACAAGAGCTGGCTATTCGTGTACCATAGACCAAGGTGAGCGTATGATACCATAACTCCCATCCTCGTGCTAGCAGAGATGACTTCATTTGGCGGCGTCTCGATCAGCGAACTCGAACATCTGGCGCCGCGTGCCCACGTCTTCACTCCGTATTGGGGCGAGAGGGCCGATCCGGCGCTGCGCGAGCCGCTGGAAACAGTGCTCATTGACCCCGATGCCAACGTGGCGGAGGTGATGCAGCGGGCTGCCCAGGAGGCGCAAGCCGCACTGGACGAGAAGCTGGCTGAGTAACGATGTTCATTGTGATGAACCATTGGCGATCCTGGAGGAAGTAGGATGAAAAGCACCGAGCGCAAGAGAACGTGATCTCTTCCCCTTTCAGTCTTGGTAGCAGCCTTGGCGACGCTCCTGGTTCTGTCTCTCTCAGTTACCTCATCCAACGCCGAGAATGGCTTGCTAGCACAAGAAGGTTCTGTGCCCTGCCTGGATGCTACGACACGTTGGAGGATCTGGTCTACTGCATCTACGACTACATGCCTGACAGATACAGTGTAGATGACAGGGATGATTCTACCGAAGAAACTGCCAGACTTGCCACAGAGGCACAGAGGGCACGGAAGTTCTAAGGTGTCTCTCAAGGAATCTATGCTTTTTGCGTTTGCTGCTGAACAATTTTGAGTGCCACCTTGGTTCTTCCTCTGTGTACTCCGTGTCTCTGTGGCTGAATGACCTTTTTTCAGGGGAGTCATACGTGGGATTCGGCGACGAGATGGCGGCCTGGAAGGTACGACTACTGCGTTTCCATCGATCACAGCAGCAACGCAATCTGAACCAACGAGGGTATGGATTGGATGAGCGGATTCTGAAGACTAATCGCCAGAGTGCTGAGGCGTGTTCGATGCGTGCGCCATACGTTGAGGTTTTCGAGCTGGAACTGTTTGGAGCCAGCGAGCTCGCGGACATCCTTCTTCTCTGACGACTACCTGCTCTTTTGCGGAGAGCAAACGCGTGGAGCTGTGTGAGCTTTGGAGAAAGGTGTGAGACCATGAACGATCTGATCCGACTCTGGGAGATCCCAGATGCGGCGGAGTACATGATCGCAGGCTGGCATCAATGGGCCGATGCCGGGGATGTTTCCTCTGGCCTGCCCAAGTATCTGATAGAGCAAACCGCTGCAAGGAGAATCGGGGAAATGGAGCCTGACGGGTTCTACCTGTTCCAGATCCCTGGAGCCCACCATCTTCTGAGGCCAGTGGTGAGGCTCAGTGATGGCTACAGAGAAACCTTGGAGGAGAGGAGAAACGAGTTTTTCTACTCAGGCGATGACGAGAACGGCTTCCTGATCTTCTTGGGAGAGGAACCCCATCAGAACGCCGAGTGCTATGCCGAGGCGTTCTTCGACGCGGTCGAGGAACTGGGCGTCAAACGCGTGGCTGCCCTGGGAGGAGTGCACGGACCGGTTCCGTATGACAGGGAGAGGGACATCTCGTGCGTGTACAGCTTGCCGAGGATGAAGGACGAGCTTGCACAGTGTGCGGTCAGGTTTTCTGACTACGAAGGCGGGGCTACGATCGCTACGTATCTTGCTGACAAGGCGGAAGCGAGAGGCGTTGAGTTCTTCAGCTTCTATGCCTTTGTCCCGGCCTATGACTTCTCGGAGTTCTCAATGATTTCTCACCAGGTGGCCATGGAGGAGGACTTCAAGGCCTGGTACGACCTGATGAGAAGGCTCGATCACATGTTCCGTCTGGGTTTGGATCTATCGGACCTGGCAAGGCGAAGCGACGAGCTCATTGTTGCGTGGGAGACGAAGATCGATCATCTGGCCAGAGCCATGCCGCGGCTGGGTGTGAGCAGCTACATGGAGCAGGTGAACGAGGACTTTGCAGAGAGGCGCTTCATGCCTTTCAGCGACTTCTGGGAGGAAGTGCTCGGCGATCTCGTAGGAGGTCCCTGAACGTGAGGAAGTGGGCGATGGGTCAACGGATGAGGCGGCGTCAACGTCGCTTCATCCGCGTCTTCTGTCTGGAACAGAATCGATGCTCTGTTTCTGTCACAACCCCTTGTATGTGTCCTCTCCCCGCCTGGCTGTCCGCGCCACGATGATCACCTGCTCGGCGTCTCGCACGATGTAGATTATGCGATAGTCGCCCACTCGCAGGCGGTAGGTTCCTGGGTCTGCCGTCCTGACAGACTTGCACCCCGATGGTCGGGGCTCCTCGGCCAGTGTGTCAATTGCCGCCTCGATGCGGTCTCGATCCTGCCAGGGTAGGCGGTTGAGTTCCTTCTGTGCTCGCCGCCTTACTTCAATCCGGTACACTGCTAACGCGCCTCTGTGCCAATTCTGCCTTGACCTGTTCCCAGGGGACGGTTTCACCGCTCTCGTATTCTGCCAGCGCCTCACGAGCAGCCTGGGCGTCCTCCAGGTCTTCCAGTAGACGCAGGTCTTCAATGCTGATCACAGCCGCTTTTGGTTTGCCGTGACTAGAAACGATGATCCGTTCCCGGCCATAGGCCGCTCGATTCAGCCACGCCGACAGGCCGCGTTGCAGCTTGCCAATACTGACGGTGCTAATGCTCATATTCTCTCTCCCTTGTTATCCTCCAACTGGACTTGAGGGACAGTTTACAGCAACTAGCGTAATAAGTCAAATTGTGGATATGCTCTATTGGAAGCCACCAGAGTGACCAGCCGGCGGTTTCAGGGCCAGATGTCCCGGCTCCGCTCTCAGCGTCTCGCACCGGCCGC
>DFBV01000241.1:0-1685 GCA_002366755.1 Anaerolineales bacterium UBA3071 | reverse complement strand
GGGCTGACCCTGAAGCAGAGCCTGGCGCTGTTGCTCCAGCCAGGTGATCACGGCCCGGTAGCGGGCACGCAGGCTGGCATAGTAGCCGAGCGCGACACGCACCTCGCTGCTCTGTTTCTGTCACAACCCCTTGTATGTGTCGCCACCTCGCCGTCGCACCCTGGTGACCGTGACCAGGCCCTCATCGTCGTCCAGGACAAGGTAGATCACCCGGTAGTCACCTACCCGCACACGGTAGGTCCCCCTGGGCGCGGCCTTGACGGGAACACACCCTGCTGGGCGTGGATCTTCGGCCAGGTCGTCAATCGCCTTGATGATCCGTCTGCGGTCGCGTCGCGTCAGGCGGACAAGGGCCTTCTCTGCCCGGCGCTCGATTCTGATCTGGTAGCCCATGCTACGCCGCCGCGAGTACGTTTGCCTTCACTTCCTCCCAAGGCAGCGTTTCCCCTCGGCGGTGGGCTTCCAATCCTTCCCAGGCGCTCAGGGCGTCCTCTAGTTCTTCTAGCCTTTCGAGCTTGCGCAGATCGTCCATGCCGATCACCGCTGCCTTGGGCGTTCCGCGGCTAGATACAATGACGCGCTCACCACCGTAGGCGGCCCGGTTCAAGAAGCGCGACAGACTGTTCTTGAATTCTCCCACACCCACAGACATTGCTTCCCCCTTCCGCGTGTATTGCTCACAAGAGCCTTTCCATCCTCCTGTTCCTATTATACCCCAATTGGCCCAAAAGGCCCAATCACAGGTGTGAGCTTGTGCTCAGTGTGAGATCAATGTCATTAAGTTGGGGTGTAGCATAGGGCCTTGTGCCCGTTTGTTGGCGCCACAAGACGCCCACAAGGGGCTAAACTACGCTTAACTTGATGACATTGAGTGTGAAATGCTGGAGGCATTATGCCAAGGCACTCAGTTGCCTGAAGACCCGTTCTGCCTCCTGCCACAGAACCAGGTGTCCACCGCGGTCATAGGTCGTCAGATCGGCGTCCACGGGCTGACCCTGAAGCAGAGCCTGGCGCTGTTGCTCCAGCCAGGTGATCACGGCCCGGTAGCGGGCACGCAGGCTGGCATAGTAGCCGAGCGCGACACGCATCTCGCTGCGACGGGCTCGGGCCAGCCATAGCTCCTCGAACTCTGCTCGCAGCGTCTCCAGTTCAGCGTCGAGTACCTTGAGGGAGTGCACGTAGCCGGTGATACGGGCGGCGTCCAGACTGGCATCGCGCAATGCCTGACGAATCCCTTGCGAGAGCGTAACCTTGCGGGCGGCGTAGGCGATGAGTCGTGCGGTCAGGGCCATCTCTCGCAGGGTGAGCTCCTGGGGGTGGCCCGGCGCCACGGCATCGAAGGTAGTAGCGGCTTTCTCAGCCAGGGCACGCATCTCCGTCAGCGTCTGGGGTGGAAGGCCGTCGATGGTCTCGCCGGTCAGTGGCTCGTCGAAGAGGGCCAGGACGGTATGGGAGCGATTGGGCCGCGGCAGGCCGGGCAGAGTGTTGGTGCGGGCCAGTTGGTGGACAGCAGCCAGGATGCGTTCATGCTGGGGGCCAAAGAAGAGCGGGCCGAAGGCTGCCTCGAACTCCTCGTCACTCGTTGTCCCCCCGCTCCAACCTTGGGCCGCGCCGAAGAGGTACCCATACCAACTCAGACCCAGCGGTTGGTAGTGCCCGTAGTCGCCCCAATCGGTGTTAAGCAT
>DFBV01000177.1:2814-11331 GCA_002366755.1 Anaerolineales bacterium UBA3071 | reverse complement strand
CTCGTAGATCAAGTCCAAAGCGCGCTGGTGTTTGTGGTAGATGCGTTGACATAGTTCGGCGATTTCAGACTGAGCCACGATGTGCCTCCTCAGCATTTGCGTGTAGTGGATCATCAGTGTGCGTACATCAGGGCCAAGCGTCGAAGCTCGAGACTCGGCCAGTCTGTCGACCAACTCTGCGACAAGATCATAGCCAATAGGCAGGTAGCTGTCGTCCGATGCAGGGTCTCCATCAGGTGTGAAGTAGAGGCCGATGATGCACCAGTCGGGATAGTGTTGTTCAACGGTATGACGATAGCGTTTCAGTTGCCCAGAATGCTCGCCGCCGCTGATCTTGTTTTCGATGATAATGGCCAGGCTGTGCGCTTCATCCAGTATCATGATGTCTATGTTTTGCCATTCGCGTTGGATGACCAGTTCATCAAGGCTCCATACATCCAAGTCAATGGGACTGACAGGAATAGACGCGCTCTGTGCGGCGATGAGTGCCTTCTGGAGCAACCGCTTGACAAAAGCATCGCCCAAGCGGTGGTTTTGCTGCGGGTTGAGCAGGAAAGCCAGAAAGTCGGAGTGGCGCAGTTCCTGCCGAACGGCGCCGATGGCTTCGAAGATGTTGAACTGATCCAGCAGGGCTTCCAGCTGTTCGAGGTCGGGATTGCGCACGACAAAGACTTCAAGCGCTTCCATGTCGCGTTCGGTGCTGGTGAGGCTCTTTCCAGTCTGGCTCATTGGGTCTCCCTACTTGCGGACGCAGATAGGCTTCGTTCTGGCACGGCGAGATGTTCCAGTGTGCCATTATCAGCCAGAAGGTAAAAGACAACGTCAGATACCAGACTGCTGTACCTCTTGAGCCACAGGACCGGCACCCGCCGGTCGTTCCCAAAGACGAGGAACGTGATCGGTGCGCCGGTCTTCTCCAACAGCCAGACGTGTTCGGCAATCACAGAGAACTTGGCTGGCGGCAGCCGCTGACCCCGCACCAGGGTGAAGTACTTGGCGTCGCCGACAATGTTCCCATCCGAGGATACCGGGTCAAATCGCTTGGGCACGCCAGGTACCTCTCCGGACGTCAGAGGGACACCGAAGTGCTCGCTCATCACCTGCCGCGCCAGCTCCTCGAAGGCTTGTGGTGTCAGTTCCTTGGCGGCGCGCAGGGATAGCCCGCGCCGCGGAGCCGGTCCCGGCGAAGCCAGTTGTATCGCAAGCGACTCACTGGCCCAGAAGACCCACTCGCGTGCACGCTGCTCATCCTGTATCCGACCTGCATGCAGCAACTGTTGCGTGAGCAGATAGACCTGCTGATGGGACTTGATGCCTGTGGCCGCTCCAATCTGGCTGTTGGTCGCCACGCCAGGCAAGATAGACCAGAGGTAATCCAAGATGCGCTCTTTGTTTGTTCTGCCCACGTCTCCTCCTGGGCTGTTCTCACCAGCCTTCGCCTTGGCGAGAAGGCTCATCTGCCTGCTGATACCGCCGATGCAGTTGAGGCCCAATCGGGCGCTCAAAGGCAGTCGGATCCGTTTGTAACAAGTGGCGAATGAGTTTCGCGTCGTCCGGACCGAGTTGATTATCGCCCGAGTCGCTCACGGGGTTTTTCTCCCTTCCTCAGGTCTTTGGTGAGATGTTCACCCCCAAAAGCAGCCGGATTCGTCCTCCAGCACCTGGTGCAGCCTGGCCTTGAGCGTATACTTGCGGCCGGTCTCGGGAGGAGAATATGGCCACCAGGCATCGAACTTGCGCATCCAGTAGAGGTGCCATTGACGGCTTTCGAGTGTCAGGCGCAGTTGGCAGACGGGGAACAGGTACTTATCGCCACTCATGCGCTGTTGGATTTCGTGGATGCCGATGGCGGTCCCTTCGTCAGTGAGGCGATAGGGCAGGCGCCCCTCGAAGTGCTCATCCAGCATGGCAGCGATGGTTTTTATCGCCTGGCGTGCGGCGTCGGGCGGGATGATGTCGGGGTTGCGGACGGCCCGCAAGCCCGCTTCGCCGCCGTATTCGTAGGCGTTCAGGTAGTAGACGACTTCGTTCACGGTGAGATTGTGCTCGGCGGCGTAGGTGTAGAACGCCGCACTGTCGTCGCCGAACTCCATCGCATCGAGGGCAATGCGGCGCATCGTCTCGATGCTGCGCCGCTCGGCCCGTTGTTGTTCCCATTCTTCCGTCCAGGGGTCCATAACTGCTCTCCTCCTCAATGGCTACGTTCTACCTCGCCCGGCTTCCTCCAGGGCCAGCTCGGCACAGACGCGAATGCCCCGTGCTTGTTCGCGTTGGGCGATGTGACGTAGCCGCTGCTGTAGCCGCGGGGGCAAACCCCGTTGGGACAACCCCCGCACTTCCCGGATCGCCCGGCAGGCGGCCAACCGCACGCGCCACAGCCTGTGGGTCAAGGCCTGATCCAGAATGTCCAGCGCTTCTTCGTTTCGACTTAACATGGCGATGGCCGTGATCCCCCTGAGCACGATGGGCCGCCGGTAACCGGCCGATCCATCTCGGGGTCGCGAATAGCGGAAGCACTCGATCAGAAAAGGGAGAGTCTCCTCGTCGGCGACCTGGACCAAGGCCCTCAGCACGTCCTGCTCCACGTATTGGGAACCGGGGCCGCGGACCTCACGGGCGGTCCGCGCCAGCTCGATCAAGGCCGGTATGTCCTCGCGTTGAACGAGCGCCTCGCCTGCGCCGAAGAGACGCAGGGCGGCCACCACGTCCTCTCGGTCACGATCGGGGTCTCGCAGCAATTGTTGAAGGCACTCCATAGAAGCCCGGAAGGCCGGTCGAAGCGCTTCCGCCTGGGCAGCACGATCGGCCAGCAACTGATCGCCGTCCCTGACGATGCGCTGCAGCCATTGCTGGCGCAACTCGCTGTAGGTTCGTGGCTCACGCATCATATTCCCAGCTCCCTGTACCCAGCCCGATCTTCAAGCGCATCGTAGTTCTCCAACACCATCCGCTTCGTGCGATACTCTCTGTACCGCTGCTCATCCTTGCGCCGCACGATGGGGAAAGTGTCCAAGATGTAAGCCATAAGCCAGTTCGTCGCTGGTAAGGCCGTAGAGTCGGGCACAGAGCACGTCCAGTTCGGCCCGCAAGATGGCGCGGCGCTCCTCGTCCCAGACGAACGGCGCGGGCGTGGCGCCGGGCGCCCACGGTGGCGGCGGGCTGGATGACCTCGCTCCAGTAGTCGCCGCCCTGGTAGCCGTACATGCCCTGTGCTACCATGTAGACGGCAAGGGCGCATGGGTAGTCGCACCGCAGGGTGCGCAAGCCCCGAGTGTGGCCCAGAGTCCGCACGCGCAGGCCGATGACTTTGCCCAGTTGGGCGCACTCGTCGGCAGTGATGGGGATTTCGCCTAACAACTCGACCTGACGGACCTGGGGGGCGAGCCAGGCTTCCCAGTCTTCTAGGGTGGTACGGTCTGGCTGAGGTACGTCATCCATCATATCAGAGCCTACACCAGCCCACTCTGCCGCAGCCACCGATTGGTCTCGCGGATGACCGCGTCGAGGTGCGGCAGGTCGGGCATTTGACCGCGCAAACGCGGCTCCCACAAGCGCTTGAATGTGCTTTGCTTGCGCGCCAGCACGTCGCCCAAGGCAGCCGTGTCCACCCCCTTGTGAGCCATTTTCTCGCCCAATTGGAATGACACGGCTTCAGCGTCGGCCAGGCGGTAGGACAGCATGTAGTGCACATCGTACAGGTCACGGGGCTCGGTGCGGCCCAGCAGGGCGCACAGCTTCTCCGCCAGAATCTCCTCCGGCGAGTAGACACGGAGCGTCTCGGCCCGCCCCCGGCAATCGCTGTACGGCACCTGGAGCGACGCCTCGACCAGGGGGAACAGCAACAGTTCATCATGGGTGAAGTCGACCTTGAAAAACCGGCTGCTCAACTCGCCGCGCAAGGGACCGACATAGTTCAGGTAGAGTGTGGGATTGCCAGTCTGGTGCGTCTCTACACGGCGCACGGCCAGCTTGATGTTGACTGCATGCCGCAGCCAGGGGAACAGGGCTTCGATTTCTTCGGTCAAGTCTTCGTTTGAGATGTCATCGAGCAACGTAAAGTCGAGATCCTCGGAGAAGCGATAGTCAGGCGCGTAGATCTTTTTGAGAGCCGTGCCGCCCTTGAACGCCAGCCGGTCACGCAGAGGCGAATTGGCAATGGCCAGCAATGCCCACGTCAACACGTAATCCTTTTCAATGGTTTTGTCGCCCAGGCCCAGCTGATGGGCCAGGCGGGCAATCTCGCCTGGTGGTATCATGTTACGTCCTGACGATGGCCTGTAACGTTTCCGGTTCCAGATTGAGCCGCAGTCGCCAGCGGGCCAGATAAGGACCATCGTCGGGTAACAGAAGATCGAGCCGGGCGTAGCTGGCGCTGACCATCTCTCGTAACCCCTCGATTAGCGACGGCGTGCCCAGGTCATAGAGCTCCAGCAGATAGCCCAACCGTTGAGCCACGGCGCGGCGGCCTAACCTCTGGGCATAGCTGGCTAGCTTATCCCAGTCAAAGTCATCTTGGCGCAGCCACAGGCCGGTGGCAACCTGGCTGACGCCAGCGCACAGATCGGGGCGGGCCAGGCCGTCCAAGATGGTTCTTTCCAGATCGCTGACGGTAACCTGTTCGTAGGGTGTCACCCAGACCGGTTCGGAGCCCCACAGCGCCGATGGGGGAGCGTAGACGAAGCGGTAGGGCACGCCCAGAATCTCGCGGCCTGCCAATCGCCGGGGTGTGGTGACTGTAACGGTCGTGACCGGGCGGGTGAGCATGTTGTGGACGTCCATCGCGCTTTCGTGGGAGATGTAATGGGGTGTTTCGCCCAACAACTCACGGGCGACGACGTAGCGGTTTACTTGTGGCGTCGCTTCTTCTCCCGACGACAGAGGCACGATGGCGTAACGGCCAGCCGCCAAGCGGACCAGCCAGCCGGCGCGGGTGAGCCGACGCAAGGTTTTGAGGGTCGCGTCGTAGCTGCTGCCCAGAATCTCCTGGGCATCTGCAACGGAAAAGATGGTTCGATTGTCTGCGGCCAGCGCCGTGAGCAGCCGGGCGCTGGTTGAGCCGAGGGTTTTGCTGACCATAGGGCTTGTCCTGCCTGTCCTGAGTGTAGCCGAAGGAAGCGCAGCCGAGGGGCTATCCATAAGGTTGTGTGCATAGAAAAGGTTGGCTTACATCATATTCTATGCACAAAACGTAATCTGTCAAATCTAAAACAACCGTCCCTGCACCGGCTCCTGTTCCGCCCGCATCAGCGCGTTGTCGTAGTACATCAGCAGACTGGCGTCCTCCTGCAGCACCGATGCCGGCATCCGCTCGGCTACCTTGACGATGAGCCGATAGTTCCGTTCGTGCCAAGCGTGCTTGAAACCAGCCCGCACCGCCTCCGTGCGGAAGACCCGCAGCCGACCCTTGCCCTGCACGTATTCCTGGAACTCCCGCAGCAGCGAACGTTCGCGCAGCTTCTCCAGGTCTCCCTGGCGGGCCGGGTCTGGCATGTTTTTGTCAAACGAAAAGGTACCCACCATTTGACGATCGAAAAATGACCCACGATGTCGGGCGACGGCGGATCCAGACGGCCGGGCCGGATATCCTCGAAGGGAATGTAGAACTTGATCTGTTCTGCCTCGCCGCCATTGATAGAGGTGGCGCTGAGGACATCCCCTTCCTGTCCATCTACGCGCCACAAGCGGTTGCGGTTGGTGATGACGGTTCCGGGAGTGAATGTGGTGTTGTGCGGCATAACGGGCTTCCTCATGCCGTTCGCACTGGAATGTCGCATGGGCTCAAACCCTGGCGCGCTCCCGCGACCTCGTTGTCCAGACACGGGGCGATGATCTTACGACACCCATCAACGGACCTGCCTCTGAAGGCAAACGCCTCCCCCCGTTCGCCCAGGGAGCGGCGCTGCTGTACTATCTCCCTGCCATCTCCTGGGCTTGGGGAGTTGGCCTGAGGATTGCCGAGACTGTTCGGCAATCCTTTTCCTTGTCTGGTAGCAATTCTATCACACCTCTGCCGTTCGGTCAAGGCAGGCCCTTTCAGTTGACAGAATCAGGAGCAGGCAACGCGTAGTACAGCGTTGCCTGCTCTGTTGCTACTTGCATTTATGGAGGCTTGGCTCGGACAAGGACAGTGCTGCGGAGGGTGGCTACTTACGCGTTTGATCCTGTAGCTCCCACCACGACTACAGGCACGGAAGGCAATCACCGTTCTCTTCTTCTCGATTCTGGTAGCGACAAGGTGCTTCCTTCCCGGCAGCGATGAGTGCTCAACTTGACAAATCCTCAGGTACATGTAAAATCCTTACATTCGCTGTAAGGATTTTACACATGCACAAGGACCCAAGGACAAACGCTCGCAAGCTCTATGAGATCGCGGTTGGGCAGGGGGGCTACTTCACCGCCGCGCAGGCGAGGGAGGCGGGGTATGGCTACCGACAGCAGCACTTCCACGTTTCGCGCACCACGTGGCTGCGGATCGACCGCGGCCTCTTCCGGCTGCGGGACTTCCCCTCAGTTGAGAGGGAAGACTTGATTCGCTGGTCACTGTGGAGCCGAAACCAGAAGGGCGTCCCGCAGGCGGTCGTCTCTCACGATACTGCTCTGACGGTCCATGGCCTCAGTGACCTAATGCCCGCCCAGGTTCACCTGACGGTGCCGCAGCGATTTCGCAAGAAGATCCCGCCGGGCTGCGTGCTGCACCGTGGAGACCTCTCTCCTGAAGACACCGAGCGGCGAGTCGGATATCGCGTGACAACACCTCTTCGCACACTGGTCGATGTTGCTGGTAGCGCTCTGAGTAGGGAGCACATCAACCAAGCTGTGCGGGACGCCCTGGACCTGGGCCTCGTACGCCGCTCCGTGCTTACTGATGTTGACTGCTCCAGCAAGGTACGAGAGGTGTTGAATCGAGCTCTTGCCGCAGCACGTTCGCAGGAGGACGAGACGTGATTGGTCGCTATGGCACTCTCACCGCATTCCGAGAGGCTCTTGAAGCGCACTTGGCCAACGCCTCCCAACGTGATGGTGTAGATCTGCAGCGGCTGAGACGACGGGTGGCCTTCGACCGGCTGCTGGCACGCCTGTTTCATGCAGATGACCCACCATGGCTCTTGAAGGGAGGATACGCTCTGGAACTGCGGATGCCGCGGCGCGCACGCTCCACACTGGACCTGGACGTGATGGTGAAGGACCCGGCGGGCCTCGTGGTCGTGTCTACCCCGGAGGTATCCGTGATAGAAGCAGCGTACGATCGACTGCAGCAGGCTGCCGACGCCGACCTCGGGGACGGGTTCCGATTCCTGATCCGGCGGCCCAGGAAACAGCGAGACCGCCCGCCGTGGGGCGGAGCGCGATGTAATGTCGACGCACGGCTGGCTGGGCGCAGCTTCGTTCGATTCCGTCTCGACCTGGGACTCGGTGACCCCGTGCTTGGACTGCCGGATTGGGTTGAGGGGAGCAACCTGCTCGAGTTTGCCGGCATTCCTGCGCCTCGTGTAGCTTTGTGTCCCGCTGCCCAGCAGTTGGCGGAGAAAGTGCATGCCTTCAGCTATCCCTGGCAAGACCGGGACAATACCCGTGTCAAGGATCTTGTCGACCTCGTTCTCCTAGTGGACTCGGGGCTGCTTGACCCTGAGAGCGTCAGGTGCTCTCTCAGAGCCACATTCGAGACCAGGAGTACCCATCCGCTGCCGCCGCGACTGCCGCAGCCTCCGGCTGACTGGGAAGAACCTTTCTCCGCTCTGGCCAGAGACGTCGGACTCCCTGTGGAGACAGTCGAGGCAGCGCTCGATCTCCTGGGCGCACGGTGGGAGGAATGGTGGGCCGGAGAGTAGTTGGGGACAACGCTGATAGCTTCCCCGGCGGGTACATGGACCATGTCCATGCCATGAGCTGGCCGGGCGAAAGCGTCGCCCAGGTTGCCTGCAGGTATGAACACAGATGTGTCGGCTGGAGCCAAGTTCTGCCCGCCAGTGGCGCAAGCGCCTAGCAGCAGTGCCACAATTGTCGACGCCAGTACAAGTTTCTTCATCACACCCTCCCGCCTGCTCCTTTCCAACAGCATAGCAGGCCCGTGCACCCTTGTCATCCACCAGTAGGTGGGTGTTCGCCAGCCAATTGGAGCGGTTGGAGGCATGGCTGGCGGAGAGTGACCAGTTGGCAGCCAGGATTCTGGTCGGGTATACCGCGAGAAATCGTCCTGAGTTATGGATCCAGGCTGCATGGTAAGCCTTGTCTACCATCAGCCGGACACCTCAGGACGATCTATGTTGTGGCACGAGGAGTATCAGTTGTAGTGCTTCAGAGGTAGTAGGCCATGCGTTGCAGCAGTGCAGCGGGATCGACGGTCTGGATGCGAACCCCTGGCGGAACGCTCAGCGTGATGGGGGCGTAGCTCAAAATCGCTCTGACGCCTGCTTCCACTAGCGTGTCCACCATCTCTTGCGCCTCGTCTGCGGGCACGGCGACGACGGCCACCTTCAGGCCGCGCTCGCGCACCACTTCCGGCAGCCGTTGGGCATC
>DFBV01000177.1:0-2769 GCA_002366755.1 Anaerolineales bacterium UBA3071 | reverse complement strand
ACGCGGAAGCCTCTGCCAGCAAAGGGGTTTTCGCGGATCAGCGCCTCTGCCAACGGCCCCGCGCCTACCAGCGCGACTTCCCACTCTCTGTCCACCTTGAGTATGGCCGTCAGTTGCTCCCGCAGATAGGCTATCCTGTAGCCCGATCCTTGCTTGCCAAACTCCCCGAAGTGAGAGAAGTCCTTGCGAATCTGGGGTGAGCTGACCCCCAGAAGGTCCCCCAGTTTCTGGGAAGAGGTGATCTCCCATCCCCCAGCGGCCAGGCGGGCCAGGGCACGCAGATAGATGGGCAGCCGTCCGATGACGATGTCGGGCACTTCGTCTCTCTTCGCCATGGCTCTTTCGCTCCTATGCGGACTGGGTGTCCGATGGCCCCGGGGCCGTGTTGCTGCCTTCGCTGGGCCCATGGGTCCCCGACACAGCGGCACGACTTCTCCTCACCCTTATACCACGTTTTCGCTTATTGTGCAAGCCTTGACAAAGACACTGGCCTGTGGTATATTCTTGCTCGGCTGGTATCGTATAGGGAGGAGAGTGCATGGAGGAGACGAAACGACGGCCTTTTGCCGTGAGCTTGCTTGTGAGCTTGATTGATCGGCCAGCAACGGCGCTGGCCGAGATCGCTGCCTACCCCCGCTGGCGCTGGGTTCTGCCCGTGATTCTGCTGATTGGAGCGATGATCGCCTCCATCGTGCTCACGGGCCCGCTAACGGTCGAGCAGACACAGCAAGCTGTGCAGCAGCAACTGGCGAACCTCCCTGCCGAACAGGCGGAGATGGTCCGTGCACAGATCGCACGCCTACAGCAGCCGCAGGTGCTGTTGGCCACTGCCATCGGCACGGGGTTGATGGGATTGCTCCTGTCTTGGCTGATGGCTTCGGCCATTCTCTACTTCAGCGTGCTCATCGCTGGGGGTGATGTTAGTTTCACTGGCCTGTTCGCCACGCTGCCCTGGACCTGGCTTCCCTTCGCCCTCCGCGACGTCGTGCAGACGGGGTACATTGTCTACAAGAACGAGCTGATCGCCAATCCGGGCCTGTCGTACTTCGTCTCCACGGGCAAGTTGGTGGAAGACGCTGGCAACCTGCTCTACAATGCAGTGGCCCGCGTAGACCTATTCACTCTCTGGCACCTGGCGCTCGTTTTCGTTGTGCTGTGGGTCTTGCCTCGGTTCAGCAAGGGGAAAGCCTTTGTGCTGGTGCTGGTCTACGCCGCGCTGAGCCTGGGCCTGCGTTTGGTGCCCGCGCTGCTGGTGCGGGCCTTCATGCCGGGCTGAAAGACGACGGCTTGATGGCTTGGTGGGTTGATGAAGTGAGCTAGGAAGGTGCAAGGCGAATAAGACGCCTTGCGTTGACGTTTGGTCTTTGGAATACGAGAGCGCTTCCTTGGCCGGAGACGATCCGTCTGCGGCCTTTGCATGTCTGAGAAGCTGCGTGTTCTGAAATCTTGTCGAACAGGGGAGAACAGAACATAATGAAACGGTTTGTCACTATCACCCTGATCCTGGCGGTCGTCATCGTCGGCAGCGTCTACGGCTACGAGCTCTTCGCTCAGGAGAAAGAGCCTGAAGCGCCTGACTTCGACAGCGTGGCCGTAGAGCGGGGCACGATCATCTCCACCGTGAGCGCCACGGGCAGTATCGAACCCCAGGCTCGGGTGCTGCTGAGCTTCAAGGGTGCGGGGCGGGTGGCCGACGTGTTGGTGCAAGAGGGACAGGAGGTGAAGGCTGGCGGTCTGCTAGCTCACCTGGAAACGGCAGAGATGGAGCTGGCCCTGGCTCAGGCCGAGACCGGGCTGACCATCAGCCAGGCACAGTTGGCCAAGGCCCAGACTGAGCCTAATCCCAGCGACCTGGCTGCGGCCGAGGCTGCGCTGGCCAGCGCACAGGCCGCCTACCGTGAGCTCCTGAAAGGACCCAGCGACGATGAGTTGCAGGTGGCCAAGGGCAATGTGGAGCGGGCCCGCATGATCTTGGATCAGGCTCAGGCGGCCTATGATCAGGTGGCCCACCTGCCCAACGTGGCCATGCTGCCCCCGTCGCTGCAGTTGCAGCAGGCCACATTGGATCACGAGTTAGCCCAGACGAACTACCGCCTGGCCACCAGAGGGCCTAGCGAGGCGCAGAAGGCCGCGACGCTGGCCCAGATTGCCCAGGCCCAGGCCACGCTGGATCGGCTCAAGGAAGGGCTCTCGGCCGAGGATCTGGACATCGCCCGTGCCCAGGTGCGACAGGCCGAAGTGGCGGTGGAGCAAGCGCGGCTGGCACTGGACGGGACAAGACTCACTGCACCTTTCGACGGCGTGATCACCGCCGTGAACATCAAGGCCGGCGAGTTGACCTCCAGCGCCCGGCCAGCCTTTGAGATGACCGATCTCTCTCATTTCCACATCAACGTCAACGTGGACGAGATTGACATTGGCATTGTGGAGGTCGGCCAGCAGGCCAGCATCAGCCTGGATGCACTGCCGGAAGCGGAGATCGCGGGACGCGTCGCGTCCATCGCCCCTACCGCCAACCTGGAGACGGGCGTGATTTCCTACCGGCTGAGGATCGACCTTGAGCCCACCAACGCCCCGCTGCGGTCGGGCATGAGCGCCATGGCCAGTATCATCACCGCCCGCGCCGATAGCGTGCTGGTGGTTCCCAACCGCCTCATCCAGATCGATCGCCAGAATGACAGGGCCTACGTGGAGCGGGTGGAAGAAGGCCTGCCCGTGCGGGTCGAGATCCAGATTGGCATGCGCAACGAGCAACAGAGCGAGGTGGTG
>DFBV01000171.1:12080-14971 GCA_002366755.1 Anaerolineales bacterium UBA3071 | reverse complement strand
TTCTGGCGGGAATTTCGCCGCCGCGTCAAGCAGATCAATCCCGAGGCGTACATCGTGGGGGAGATCTGGCACCCAGCCCATCGCTGGCTGCAGGGCGATCAATTCGACGCCGTGATGAACTACCCCTTCAGCCGAGCTTGTCTGGGCTTCTTCGGCGGGGAAAAACTGGACATCAGCGCCCGGCCAGGCGGCTACGAGTTGCAGCGACTCGATGCCCCCACCTTCGCCCAGCGGATCGACGACCAGTTGCGCTTGTACGACTGGGAGATCACTCAAGCCCAACTCAACTTGCTGGGCAGCCACGACACACCCCGCTTCCTGACCCTCGTTGGCGGCGACACCGCGCGGCTCCAACTGGCCACCCTCTTCCAGATGACTTTCGTGGGCGCGCCGTGCATCTACTACGGCGACGAGATTGGCCTCGAAGGCGGACCTGATCCCGATTGTCGCCGCGCGATGCCCTGGGACGAACGGCTATGGGATCACGGCTTGTTGGCTTATGTCAAACGCTGCACTGCCTTGCGACGGACGTACCCTGCCCTGCAGCGGGGCGACTACACCCGCCTGTACGCAGCCCACGGCATCTACGCGTTCGGGCGGCGACTGGGCGAGGAGACGCTGGTGGTGATGCTGAACAACAGCAGCGCCACCTTTGCGCTGAAGATTCCCGTTGCGGACTACCTGGCCAACGACACCGTGCTACAGGACGTGTGGAACGGCGACAACGATGTGGCAAGGGTGGTCCAAGGGCATCTGTGCGGCCCGAACCTGCCGCCCCGTTCAGGGGGCGTGTTCGTTGGTCCCAGATGAGCATCTACATCGACGTTTCCGCAGCCGTACACCGGCGAGCGGGATTGGGACGCTACGCCGAGAGCCTGACACGAGCGCTGCTTCAGCGAGAACCAGACCGCTTCGCCCTCTTCCACAACCGGGAACGCGGGTTGCAGCCGCTCCAAGGGCTGCAATGGGTTCCCACCCACTCCGTGCGTCTCGGCTACAAGCCGTGGCGTATGGCCGTCTGGCTGGGGCAATTGGCGAGGATCGGCTTCGACCGGCTGCTGCCTGGGGCAGAGTTGTTCCACGCCACCGAGCACCTGCTGATGCCCTTGCACACCGTGCCGACGGTGCTCACGGTGCACGACCTTATCTTCCACCTCTTCCCCCAACACCACAAGCGTCTCAACTACTGGTACCTCAACCTGACCATGCCTCTCTACTGCCGCCACGCCCACGCTATCATCACCATCTCGGAATCGAGCAGGCGAGACCTGACGAAGTGCTACGGCGTGCCTGCTGAGAAGGTATCCGTGGTCTACGAAGCGGCTGCACCTCGTTTCCGACCGGTCTCGCACGAGGCTGTCGCCGCCGTTCGCCGCCGCTATGGCCTGCCCGAACGTTATGTCATCTACGTGGGCACTATCGAGCCCCGCAAGAACCTGACGCGATTGCTGGACACGCTTCTACTACTACACGAAAGAGGTGTGGGCGACAAGCTGGTGATTGTAGGGAGCAAAGGATGGCTGTTCGAGCGCTTCTTCCAGCGTCTGGAGAGTATGCCTCAGAAGACCGTCTTCCTCCCGGGCTACGTTCCCGACGAAGACCTCCCTGCGCTCTACAGCGGCGCAACGCTCGCCGTGCTCCCTTCACTGTACGAAGGGTTCGGATTGCCCGTGCTGGAAGCGATGGCCTGTGGCACGCCCGTAGCCTGCAGCCGCAGCTCCAGCTTACCAGAGATCGGCGGCGAAGCCGCTGCCTATTTCGATCCCAGCAACACCAAGGATATGGCGGAGACCATGTACGGGGTGCTTGTAGACGGGGAACAGCAAGAGGAGATGCGAACGCGTGGCCTGGCACAAGCAGCTAAGTTCTCCTGGTCACGGGCCGCCGAGGAGACCATGGCCGTCTACCAGCGGGTTAGGTCACACACTCTCCTCTTGACGGATGGTGAAATTGACGGATGGTGAAAGGTAGAGTACAATGGCGACCACGAAACACGAACTTGAACCTCATCAATCATCAAAAACAGGAGACATCATCATGGACCTATTCGACAAATGCTACGCCTACACTCGCGCCAAAGAAGTACAAGCCCTCGGCTTCTATCCCTACTTCATCCCCCTGGAACACACAGAAGGCACCGAAGTCGTTGCCAACGGCAAGCGGCTGATCATGATCGGCTCCAACAACTACCTCGGCCTGACCACCCACCCCAAGGTGCGCTCCGCTGCCATAGAAGCCGTGCGACAATACGGCACCGGTTGCACAGGCTCACGCTTCCTCAACGGCACCCTGGAACTCCATCGGGAACTGGAGCGCAAGCTGGCGGCCTTCGTTGCCAAGGAGGCCGCGTTGGTTTTCAGCACCGGCTTCCAGACCAATCTGGGGACCATCGATGCCCTGGTGAGTCGGGCAGACATCGTGATCACAGACAAAGATGACCACGCCAGCATCATTGACGGCTGCCGCCTCGCCTTCGGCCAGATGAAGCGCTTCCGCCACAACGACATGGCCAGCCTGGAGAGAAGCCTGCAGGGTTGCGACGCGAAGGTCGGCAAGCTCGTGGTCGTGGACGGCGTTTTCAGCATGGGCGGCGACATCGCTCCTCTGCCGGAGATCATCCCCCTCTGCAAGGAAAACAACGCCCGTCTGATGGTGGATGATGCCCACTCCGTCGGCGTGCTGGGCGGCGGGCGGGGTACGGCAGCCCACTTCGGCCTCACCGACGACGTGGACCTGATCATGGGCACCTTCAGCAAGTCCTTCGCCTCGCTGGGCGGCTTTATTGCCGGTGACGAGGCGGTCCTCCACTACATCCAACACACCGCCCGTTCGTTCATATTCAGCGCCAGCATGGCGCCGCCAAGTGTGGCTGCCGCGCTGGCCGCTCTGGA
>DFBV01000171.1:8059-11948 GCA_002366755.1 Anaerolineales bacterium UBA3071 | reverse complement strand
CTGCTGCGCACCAGCTACATGGCCACCCACACCGACGAGCAGTTGGATCAGGTGCTGGCGACTTTCGAGAAGGTAGGCAGGAGAATGGGCGTCATCTAGGACAAGGAGATCAGGGGACAAGGAGACAAGAAGAAGAGGAGACAAAGAGACAAAGAGACAAAGAGATCAGGAGACAAGGAGACAGGGAGCAGGTTCCCTCTTTGCTCCGTCTCCCCGTTACCCGCACTCCCCCTCCCCCTGTCTCCCTCTCATCCGCTGAGCCAACCCTGCTCACGGTACCAGCGCGCTGTGAGGGCCATGCCTGTCTGCAAGTCAATCTGGGGCACGAAGCCCAACTCACGACGCGCCTTGCTCACATCGCAGAGCCAGTATCGTTGCTTCATCTCCTGTAGTTTCTGATCATTCAGCAGCACCGACCTCTTCGACAGCCTCGCCCATATCCCTCCCAAGGCTGCGAAGACCTCCAGCAAGGGGACAGGGATCACCACACGCAGTGTCCGCTTGCCCAGCGCTGCGCCCACAGCATCCAACACCGCCTCCAGGTCATGGGCCTCGCCGTCGCAAGCAAAGTAGGTCTGCCCCACGACGCGCTCGTCCTCCAGCACCCGCAGGGCCAACTGCACGAGGTCGCTGACGTGGATCATGCAAACCTGGTGCGCCCCACCGCCAGGCAGCAGCTTCAGCCCCCGCTGCACCAGACGGAAGTAGGTCAAGATGTCCCGCTCACGCGGTCCATAGACAGGCGCTGGCCGCAGGATCACCGCCGGTAGCCGCCCAGCGTAGGCACGGACGGCCTCCTCACCAGCCAGTTTGCTCCGGCCATAGTGACTCACAGGGTGTGGGGGACAAGTCTCGTCTATCGGCGTGGAACCATCGGCAGGGCCCGCAGCAGCCAGGCTGGAAAAGTAGACGAACCGCCTCACTTCGGGGTTCACCCGCCAGCACGCCTCCAGCAGAGACCGTGTGCCCTGTTCGTTGACCCGAAAGTAAGTTGCGGCATCTGGAGCCTTGGTCACCCCGGCAAGGTGGTAAACAGCGTCCACGCCCCTGCAGGCCCGCTCCAGGCTTTCGGCATCATCCAGCGCACCCCAGACGTGCTCCAGCGGAAGAGAGGCGATGAAAGAGAGGTCGCTGGTGCGCCGTAGGAGACAGCGCACCCGGTGTCCCTGAGCCAGCAGCCCCCCCACCAGGTGCGATCCCACGAAGCCACTGCCGCCGGTGACCAGAATCAGCATTCGGCCTCCGCCACCTGCTCCCCGCTCCGGCCCCCCTCTTGCAGTGGCGGCAGTTGCGAAAGGTCGCTGAAGCCAAAGTATTGCAGGAACTCGAAGGTGGTGCCATAGAGGATAGGTCGCCCCGCTTGCTCCAGCCGTCCTACGGGCTCAATCAGCCCCCGGTGCAGTAGGGTGCGCAGGACGCTGTCGCAGTTGACGCCGCGCACTGCTTCGATCTGCGCCCGCGTCGCAGGCTGGCGGTAGGCGATGATGGCCAGGGTTTCCAACGCCGGCGTGGACAGCTTGGTCGAAAGCTCCAGCCCCAGGAATCGTTCGATGTAAGAAGCGGCCTCCGGCGCCGTGACCATCTGCACCCGCTTGCCCTGCCACTGCAAACGCAGCCCACGACCTTCGTAACGGCTTGCCAATTCGTCCAGCGCTTGCTGCATCAAGGATGCCTTCAGCTCCAGAGCGCGGCCCAACTGCTCCAATGTCACCGGCCCGTCAGCGACGAAGAGGAGGCTTTCCACCAAGGAAGCGAGATTGTCTGCCGGGTGCAATGTCAGTTCAGTCATCGCCGTGGCATGCCTTCATGCAACAAGATGTGTTGGTCAGCCAAGAGACGCTCTTGCGGCTGCCTTCAGCCCGCCGTCGTAGGAAACGACTTCCTGATGCCCCCCTTGGCACAGAACGAAGAGGTGTGCTATAATCCTCCCGAGTGGCAAACTTCCAAGGAGAGACACTGACGAATGCACAAAGGATTCCATCCTCGCCTGCCTCTGCTTAGTCTCGCACTTCTATGGACCATGTTGGCTTGCAGCCCTTGCGGCTGGCTATCCCGCTCAGGGGCCAACTTGCCTGACCGCCCCATTGAGATCACGGAGGACGCAGCGCAGCGTTTTGAAGAGAAACTGCATGGCGCCTGGGAAAGCCAAGGCGAAGGTCAATTCCGACTCCAGTTCACCGACCAGGAATTGACTTCCTACATCAACCTGAAGCTCAACGCAGCGACCAACCTTCCTCTGTCCGAGCCCCGCGTCTGGCTCACTCGTGGCAAGATCTACGTCAGCGGCGAACTGAGCAGCGAGGAACTGCCCCTGAGCGGACAGGCCATGATCGTGACTACGGCTCAGGTAGTGGATGAGAGAGTCCGGCTGTCCATAGATCAGGCCAGCATCGGGCGGGTGCCTATCCCCCGAGCTTTCCTGGAGTCCCTGGAGGGCACGGTGAACAGCGGCCTAGCCCAGGCCCAACTGGGCATCAAAGTGCAGCGCTTGGAGATACTGGAAGGCGAGGCCATCATCATCGCCAGCCGCGATTAGTCTTGTTAGTCGCGTGGTCGGTTGGTCTTGTTGGTCGCGTAGTCTCGTTGGTCGCTTGGTCGGTTAGTCCTGACTACGCGACTAGACGACCACCCTGACCAAGCGACTATGCGACTAACTGACTACGCGACCAGGCGACCAAGCGACTACGCGACCAAGCGACTGTCTTATCTGACTAGGCGACGTCCTCCGGATAGGGCGCATGCTTGATGCGGACGCTGACCTTGCCAAGTTGCAGCCCCATCCGTTCCTCGACCACCTCCCGCGCCACAGCTACCACCTCGTCTGTCTTCATGGGCACGTCGATCTCAGGGCTGGTTTCCAGGTCCAGCCTCACATGCACAGTCCTCCCACGACCCGAGACGTGCGGGACCACACTGATGACATCGGCCAAGCGGTCAACGTGATAGGTCAACCGCTGAGAAACGGAGTCGGTGACGACCGTCGCCGCACTACCTTCAGCGGTGACGATTCGGACCGTCTTGATCTTGCGACGCCGCAGTTCCAGGAACAACAAGACCCCAAAGAACAGCACCGCAAAGACAATGATCGCTACGCGAATGGCGACATACAGATAGCGAGCGTTGGCCTCCCAGTACTCCAGGTAGTCGCTCCAGTCGCCAGCGCTCTGTCCCACCCAGCCCAATGCCGTCAGGGGGAAAATGGCCACACCAATGGTGACTAAGAGCAGCACCAACAGCAGCAGAACGGCAACGACACGATTGAAAGCATTCATACTCCACCTCCGATAGTTGAGAACCTGATAGCCAACGGCTGATGGCAACTTCCAAGGCAAGACGAAGCCGATGGATATTATACACCACATCGGCGATTACGTCCAGCGGCGCAACGCAGGGGGTGCACACAGCACAGACCCAGACCGGCCATCAGAATGATCAGCGCTGTCAAGCTGATGATCACACCCCTGCGCAGCGACACTGGCTCGAAACGGAATTCGACGACATGCTCACCCGCCGGCAAGGCCACCGCTCGGAAGATCAGGTTTGCGCGCAAGATGGGCACGGGTTCATCATCCAGCCATGCTTTCCAGCCCGGATAGTAGGTATCGCTGAGGACGAGATAACCAGGCTCCGCCAACGTGGCGCTCACCACCACCCGCTCGGGTTCGTACGCCTGCACGACAGCGGCTTCCACTTCGCTCCTCGCCTCTCCACTCTCCGACGTCAATTCCCCCCCCTCCATTTCAGCCAGGATTACCTCTCGTGCCGGGTCGAAGTCCGGATCGGCCAACGCCGCCAGTGCTGTTTCATCGTCGGGCAAGGCGCGAGCGCTGTGCACGACGTAGGCCCGCGGCAGCAAGTCCAGGTTCTCGTACACCTTCACGTCGCCAGA
>DFBV01000171.1:0-7977 GCA_002366755.1 Anaerolineales bacterium UBA3071 | reverse complement strand
GGGATCAGCGGGGCAGCAAACTCCAGCACGGCCAGGTAATCCTGCCCGGACGTATCCTCGGGCCAGGGGTGAGCCACCCGCGTCTGGGCGTGGGATACCACCTCATCGTACACCCCCTCGGAGGTGTGCATGCCTGCCCGCAGCAGCAGCCGTTCCGTGCGGCCCTCTCCGTCGCTGAGCACGATCTCCGCTACCGCCTCGCCGTCGGGCAGTGCCCGAGCGTCCTGCAGATGTGAGACGACACCCAGGGCAGTGGCGCTGAACGCAGGCATCTCCGTCAGTGTCAGTTCGACCACACCTCCGGCGCCGAGCACCGCACGGTGCTGCAGATCGTAGTAGACATCATCCAGCCAGACGTCCAAGAGCTTGTCGGTAATGACGTACTTCACGTTGAGCAGGTTCAGAAGCCGCACCGGGGGGATGACCCTGAGCTGCTCGCGCAGCCGTCCATCGGGTGAGATGTCGGCCTCGTCCAGGAAGAGGCGTTGCAGCGTCACATAGCGATCCAGTGGCAGCACGCCGCCTCCGTAGCCGTCCACGGCGGAGATTCGGTGGAGCAGCGGCAGGTTGGGGGCCAGAATCTCCTGCTGCTTGCTGGCCACGACCAGATCGTACACCGCCTGCGAGGGAAGCTGATCGCCGAACAGTTGCTCCATCTCTGCCAGATCGCCGGGATCATACGTGATGTCAGAGAGGCTGAGGAAGCGGTGCAGGCCCGGGTCGCTGAGCAGATGAGCTGGCGCTGTGCGCAGCGAACGGATCGCCTCCGGCGCAGTGGGTGAGGCATGCGGCAGAGCACGACTGGCAGTCGTCAACTCGATCAGCAAGGCCACCGGGAGCAGCAGCAACAGCGCCCGCCGGAAGGCTCCGCTCCGACGTCCGAATGCCAGGAAGGCAGCAGCCATTGCGGCCGTTCCACCCCAGGCCGCCCAGGTCATCCAGCCAGGCTTGCGCAGCCAGAAGAGAAGCGCCAGGATGGCCAAGCCGGCAAGCAGGACACGAACAGGACGGCGCGTGAAGCGCGCCCCGTGATAGGAGAAGCGGGAAACGCCCGGTGACATCAGCCGTTCAGCGCCGAGGCCAGCCAGGATGGCAACGCCGAAGGTGTAGAGACACATCCAGCGGGCGGGTGCGCGAAAGAGGTCAAACCCGGGCACCAGCTTGTAGAGCAAGAAGTAGCCCGGGTTGTAGATCCCCAGCGCCAACAAGAAGCCAACGACGAGCAGAACGGTGAAGCGTCGCCGAGCCCCTCTGGGTTGCCCTTGCCATGCGCCGAAGACCGCCAGCGCCAGTCCCAGCACACCGACATAGGCTATGTACTCGGTGAAGCCCTCCGTACCGAAACCCCGTCCCAGGTCCTCGCCGTAGGTCGGCAGCAGCGTGAAGAGCAGCATGCGAGGCTTCAGTGAGAACGAGGTTGCCTCGCGGTAGGGCAGGCCGCCGGCACGCACTGAAAGGGCCGAAAGCTCAAGTGTAGGCAGCAGTTGCGCTGCCGCCAACGCCAACCCCAGTACCACTGCCACGCCGTACACCGCCAACCGCAACCCTGCCTTTCGCCCCAATTGCCCTAGATCACTCATCCCCTGCCCACTGCGCCAGATCCGCCACACCTCTTCTGCCAGCGGCCAGAATCCGCAAACACCCAGCCCCAGCAGAGTGATATACGCTGCCTGGGTGTGCCCGGCCAGCAGTTGCAGGGCGATCACCAGCCCCAACAGTAACACCGCCCACCACCTGACGGCCCTCAGCCCTTCCCGGTGCGCCCCACTGGCCGCTTCACTCTCCTCTACGGAAAGGCCAACATCGAAGAGCCACAGCAGCATCGGCAACCACGCCCCCACGCTGAGTTGGTTGACATGCTCCACCTGCCCACCCAGGAAACCGCTGAAAGCGAAAGCTGCGGCAGCGATCCAGGCAGCGGCGTGGCTCAGACCAACGCGTC
Organism: Anaerolineales bacterium UBA3071; assembly: GCA_002366755.1. Classification (GTDB taxonomy): domain Bacteria; phylum Chloroflexota; class Anaerolineae; order UBA3071; family UBA3071; genus UBA3071. The sequence goes on along the minus strand of DFBV01000171.1, from coordinate 6,035 downwards.
GCCGAGCATAGCCATAGGTGAAGACCGCCGCCAGCCAGATGTGCAGCGCGGCCGACCAGGCCAGTGCCTTCGGCGCCCACAGGGTCACGAAGAGCCAGTTGAGAGGATACAGCACCGCAGCCTGCATGTTGGCCAGGAAAGGCACACCCAGGAAGAGGTAGGGGTTCCAGAGCGGCAGCCGCCCCTGGCGCAGAGCAGCGTTGGCGTAGTCGCGGTAAGGGGTGAAGTAGGTGAGGGCATCCACACCGGCAAGCACGAGGTTGGTACCCACCATCGCCCAGAAGATGAGCAACGTCGCCGCTGCCAGCGTGGCCAGCGCTACCCCGTCCAATGCCGCACTCTGCCGCTGGCTCACGGCACACCTCGACTCTGAGCAACAGCCCCCACATCCTCGATCAGATAGAGGGCAAAGGAGGGACTGCCATCGCGACGATGTGTGGCAAACTGCGGGACAAGGGTCAAGCCCATCGCCGCCAGCGCCCGGCGAACAGGTCGGTCATCCTTCCAGCCAGGGAAGGCGATGGCCCTGACCACATCATCATCCTCCGCAGCCTGTTCGGCCAAGGTTTGGGGATCGGGATACCAAACTGTGTTGAGTGAAGCGTCACGCAGGTAGTAGCCGTAGTGCCAGCCCAGCCAGTGATAGTAGAGCGTGGTCCCAGGAGGCAGATGCGCCCGCACGTACGCGGCCAGGTGATCAATGCCCTGGTATGCACCGTGGTCGCCGCCGACGGCAAGCTGGCTCGTTGCCCCCAGGTAGGCTGGGCGAACCAGCGAAATGACCAATATGCCCATGACCAACTTGGATATTGGATATTGGATATTGGAGACCCGAAACCTGAAACTAGAAACCCGAGACTGTTTGTACCGGCGCTCAGCAAGCGACGACAAGCAGCAGATAGTCCTTGCCAACAGCAGGCAGAGCAGCGGCACCAGCGGCAGCAGGTAGCGATCCCAGACCTGAAAGCTGACGGCGAGGTGGAGGAGGAGGTAGGCCACGACGTACAGGGTGAACAAGAGGTCGCAGGCGGCTGGTAGTTCGTAAATTCGTAAACTCGGAATTCGGAATGCGGAATGCGTGCTTCTGCGGGAACGGCGATGATGCACAGCGAGCCAGAGCAGGAGGGGCAGGCCGATCAGCAACAGTCCGTTGAGCAGGGTCGAACCGAAGACGTGGCTCAGGAGTTGCGCCCAGTCGCTCAAGCGCTGGGGCCAGGCAGAGAGCGGCAACATCTCCAAGCCGCCATAGGTGATCAGGCTACGATCCCAGAAGCTGGGCTGCACGTGCCAGCGCAGTGAATCCCACCAGGTAACCAACGCAAACACCGGCAAAAACCCAACAATTGAGCGCAAGAAAGCGGAAATTGGGTATTGGATATTGGATATTGGATATCGGAGGTTAGAGGTTGGAAGTTGGACGTTGGAGGTTGGATATTGGATATTGGGTATTGCCACAGCCAGCACCAAGGGAGCGAGCAGCAGGCTTTGTTGCTTCGTGGCGTAGGCCAGGCCTAAGGCGAAGCCAGCCAGCAGTGGCTTGCGCGCCAGCGCGGCCCACAGTCCCAGCAGCATCCACAGCACCAACAACGGATCGGTGAAGGCGGTGGGGGCGAAAAGGATACCGAAGGGGGAAGCGGCGTAGAGCGTTGCCGCTATCAGCGCCGTGGACCGGTCGTAGGCCCGCCGTCCAAGGGCATAGAGCAAGGCCACGCTGGCCACGCTGGCGAAGAGATTGGGCAACCGGGCCACCAGTTCCGAAGGCCCCAGCAGCCGAAACAGCCCCGCCAGGAGGTAAATGTACAGAGGCGGTTTGTCCACGGGCACGGAGATGAGCGCAGGGTCCTCGACCGTGAGCAAGGCCCAGGAGGCGTACAGCGCCTCATCCTCGTGGAAGCGGTGTATTGTCAGCGGCGCGGCCCGCAGTGCCAGGGCAAGAACCAGCAAAGCCAGCAACGTGATACGGGCACTCCACTCCCTTGTCGGCCGGTAGCGCTGGTCATGACTGGCCATCACCATACCCTTGGCAAGCCACTAATCCACAAACCGATACTTGATCAGCGTCCACAGGGCCGAGAAGCCATCTCGCCAGGTGATCTTCTTCCCTTCCTCGTACTCCCGGCCCGTATAGGTGATAGGCACCTCGTAGATGCGGTGGCCTCGCTTCAGCACCTTGGCCGTCACTTCAGGCTCAAACTCGAAGCGCCGCGCATGCAGGGGTATGTCCTTGATCACCTCGGCGCGGAAGACCTTGTAGCACGTCTCCATGTCGCTGAGGATGGCGTCGTAGAGGATGTTGGTGATGAAGGTGAGCAGCCTGTTGCCCGCCGTGTGCCAGAAGAGCATCGCCTTGCGCGGACCGCCCAGGAAGCGGGAGCCGTAGACCACATCGGCCCGCCCTTCAATGATAGGCTGCAGCAATGCGGGATAGTCGCGGGGGTCGTATTCCAGGTCAGCATCCTGGATGAGCAGAATGTCCCCTGTGGCATGCTGGATAGCGGTGCGCACCGCTGCGCCCTTGCCCTGATTCGCCTCGTGGAAGACGACCCGCACGTCCTCTTGCCCCGCTTCCCGCTGCAAGATGTCTCGTGTACCGTCAGTGGAGCCATCGTCCACGACGATGATCTCTTTCTCCAAACGGACGAGCCCCTTGACGTCAGCGGGCAGCGAATAGTCCACACTGCCGTCCTGCGCCTCAACCACCAAGTCGACTGCTCGTACTCGGGCCATAATCCCTTGAATGGTCTGCCGCTCGTTGTAGGCAGGTATAAGAATGGAGAGCTTCACAGAAGTGCCTTTCCCTGCGGATGATAAGCCATTATAGCCCGTGCTTCAGCAGCAGGCAAATGCTTGCCTCGATCAACACTTTGTGCTATAATCCGCGGAGGCTTCAGGCTTCCTCGTCACAGATCTGTCACCGATTTGTCACCGATATTCGTCACCGATAAGGAGAAGACTCATGGAGTCCACCCCACCCCCCATCGAGATTGGCGATCAGCACGGCCTGAGTTTCGCCGATGGATTCCAATTCGGCTGCGGTTTCTCTGTCGCCGCTGCGGTGGCTGCCATCCTAACGCTGCTCCTGCTAGCCCTCATCGGATTCGTACTGTCTCTACTGGGAGTTGGCTTGTTGGAAGACCTGCTGAGCAGCACAGGGTTGCTCTTCTCGCTGTCGGCATTGTGACACTCCGTCGCGACATGCTCAGGCTCACTCCAACGACCACCGCCGGATCCGTGGATCCGGCGGTAGCAGAAGGCAACCGGTTGGGCAACGGTGTCAGGGCACAAAGCCCCCCCTACCCAGAGGTGATCTGACTGGCTAGAATGACCGCTTCGGCAACCTCTCTCATCGGCTTGCGGTTGTCCATGCTCATCTTCTGAATGCGACGAAAGGCTTGCGCTTCTGTCAACCCCTGTGAGTCCATTAAAATCCCCTTGGCTCGGTCCAGCAACTTGCGCACCTCGAACCGCTCCTGGAGATCCTCGACCTCTCTCTTGAGCGCCCCAAACTGCTCGAATCGGCTCAGCGCCACGCCGATGGCCGGCGCCAGGTCTGCCTCTCGATAGGGCTTGACCAGGTAGCCGACAACCCCTGCCTCCTGTGCTTGCTCGATCAGATCGCGCTGGCTGTAGGCGCTGAGAAGCACTACAGGGGCGATGTTCTCCTCGGTCAAGATACTAGCAGCTTCGATGCCATCCATGCCTGGCATCTTGATGTCCATGATGACCACGTCGGGACGCAGTTCCCGTGCCAAGCCTACGGCACTCTCGCCATCACCGACAGTGCCCACAACCAGATACCCCAAGCTGGTCAGCGTCTCCTGCAAATCCATTCGGGTGATGGCCTCGTCATCGGCCACGATCACACGAACCCGCGCTCTCTCCATCGTCTCTCTCCCACTTCTCTTTGTCTGGAACAGGCTGCATGACCCGCACCTGCCATCTCTTGGGGCCAAAGTCACCGACGTCCGTGACTATGCAACAACATGGGTCTAGCTCAAGGGAGATCTCTTGGGAAAAACCATAACCGCCGATACGCCGATACCTGCCCGCAACTCAAACTGCCCCCTTAGCTCTTCCTCAACCAACATGCGAACGATCTGCAAGCCCAACCCGCTCTCGCTCTCCAGATCGAATCCTTTGGGCAACTGTCCCTCTTCGTCGTGCACTCCGATGCTCACCTCATCGCCGCCATCGTGCAGCCTGACCACCACTGCTCCGGCCCGGCGTCCTCGATACCCATGCTCCAGAGCGTTCTCCAACAGCTCGTTCACTACCAGAGCGCAAGCCGTCGCCTGGCGGCTGGGCAGATAGATGCTGGGCCCGCGCACTTCCAACTGGATCTCCCTGTCCGCAGCCATGCCCACCCCCTGAAGCTGCGCGATGATCCGTTGGCAAACATCACGGATGTTGATGAGCTGGTCTTCGGCTTGGGATAGAAACTCGTGGATCACGGCAACGCTAACGATGCGCCCCACGGCCTCGTCCAGCGCTTGGCGGGCCTCCTGGTGCTGCAGGCGACGCGACTGCATCCGCAACAGCGAAGCCACGGCCTGTAGGTTGTTCTTGACCCGATGGTGCACTTCCTGGATCATCGTCGCCTTGAGCCTGAGCTCTTTCTCTCTCAAGCGCTCGTCGGTGAGATCGCTCACCATCACCAGGGCACCCACGACCTGTGAGGGTGAGACCTCCCAGGGTAGCCGCCAACGGCGTGACGTCGTCGGTTCCTGCGGCCGCAGAGGCACCACCTTCCTGTTCCAAAGGCGACGTCCCTCCTGTCGCTCCTCCTCCTGGCACCGCCCTGTCTCCAGGGCCACCCGCACCAATTGCTCATCGCCCGTCTGCAAATCAGCCAGCAGCGTGCCCCGCAAGTCCAGCAGGTAGCCCAGACGCCGATAGAGATTGTTGGCAATGCCACTGAGATAAGTGATTCGCCGCTGAGCATCTACGCGGAGGATACCATCCCATTCACCGAAGGGGGAAAGGGCCGCTGCGCTCTGCAGTTCGCCGCGGATGGCCATTCCCTGAAGCCAACTAACAGCCCGCTGGAAGGATCTGTGTCGCCGGCGATGCCTCTCGTGAGCGATCAGGTTGGTCTCCACGCTCAAGACGGCAATGATCTTCCCTTTATCATTGCGGACGGGATAGACTTCCTGCACTACCGGCGTGCCACTGGGCAAGTCGTGTTGACTCGATCTCGCTTTGCCTTCCCTCAGGGCTCTAAGGACCAGTGGCTGCTCTGATGGTGGGACCAGTTGCGCCTTCTGGCCTGCGGGGTACAACGACGCGATGGAATGCGGCCGAGCCTGTGCGATCAGCATGAGGCCCTCTTGAGCGAGACACCAAAGACGCAGATCGGCGCGGCTGACATCGGCTGTCATGGGCAACCCCGCTTCGATACGCTTCAGCAGCGCACGGTCATGCTCGCTGAGCTGACTGACTACTCTGTCCATTGCTGCGTTCCTCGGCAGCTCACGAGAGCAACATTGCTCGTCGTCAGGAGCTCCTTTTCAGACTTCCAACACCCAAGCCACTAGATAGGCTAAGGCCGACGGCCATGCAGCCGTCGGCCATATTGAAAGAACAGACAAGTCGGGGCGGCCGGATTTGAACCGGCGACCACTTGAACCCCATTCAAGTGCGCTTCCTGGCTGCGCTACGCCCCGTCACAACCAACCATATTGTAACAGACACACGTGGATTTGGCAAATCGCCTCTTCGCCGTCGCGACGGCGGGGAGGACTAAGCCTCCCCGCCACTCACCTACTGTGCACGTCGCGAGCGCTAGCCCATCAGTCCGGTTCAACCTCCTCGACTGACACCTCTTCCGGCGGTTCCGGCAACGACGGCTCGCTCAGCAGGGCTTCCGCTGGCTCGCCATCTTCAGGCGAAGGGAGCTCAACCGACGGCGGCTCCGGCACCTCGTCCTCTTCGGGCAGGATGGGTCCAACCGGCAACACGTCCGGAGGCTCCGGCGGTGGCGCGGGCTGGGTCCCATTGTACCGCTGGCTGCCAAAGCGAGTCAGCACCACCGCACC
>DFBV01000004.1:14492-19980 GCA_002366755.1 Anaerolineales bacterium UBA3071 | reverse complement strand
CACCGTCCTTGGGGTAGACGTAGCCACCTGGACCGTGATCGTCCTGTTCCGGGTCAGCGACGCTGAGGATGGGCGTGGTCAGGCCCAGGTCGGGCACAATCAACTGAGCGGGGCCGCCGCCTGGCGCCACCTGGATGTCCCGCTGTTCGCCTTCGCTGATCACAACCCGGACTTTGAAGGTGTCCCCGGCATCAGGCTTGCCGAAGTCGGCGTAGGGAACGGCCAGCTCCAGCGTGCTGCCGGACAGAGCCACCTGCACGTCCACTGCGGTCTCGCTGTAAGCGGTCGCGTCGTCCACCGCGTAGAAGACGGCATCGGCACCATCACCCATGACCGTCACCTCCACCAGCACGTTAGCCCCGAAGCCCAGCAAGGTCTCACCAGCACCGATGCGACTGAAGGGCTGCTCCAGTCCGCCGCCTGGCCGCATCAGATAGAAACCGATGCGGGTCTGGTCGCTCACGTCGGCCCAGGATCGGCGAGCATCCAACCGGAGGTAGACAGTCTCCTTGTCAAAGCCGTACCAGAGCTGGCTGACGATCTGCTCCGGACCAGCCTGCACGCCGCCTTCCTCGGCGTAGTATCCCCCGCCCTGCCACTCTCCCTCTCCGGCCAGGCCGTCAATGGTGGGTGCGATCAGCGCCGAAGCCCCGGCCACGGGGGGCACGGCCGTCTGCGGAATGACCGGCACCTTGAGGAAGGTGGGCACTTCCGCGTCCATCAGCTCGTAGACCCGCTGCAAGGTCAGACGGAATTGCAGATCGAAGCTGCCATCGTCGCCGCTGTTCTGGTCGGCGCCGTACCACCAGAACCAGTCACTCCCCTCGGCGGTGTAGATGGCGTCCATCACCGCGGCCAAGGTCTCCTCGTCCAGCTTCTTCTTGCGCTTCTCCACGAATTCCCGCACCCGGACCAGGTAATCCCAGGCGCGGTTCTCCTCGTCTTCGCCGATCCAGGTCAAGTAGTCGGGACTGACCCAACTCCCGGCCCACAGCGGATCAATCGCTGGCTGCTCGGGGTAGCGACTGATGTAGCCACTGGGCGTGATGGTGCGGATGGTGCCCTTGACCTGTTCCTCCTGCAGCAGGCGGTACATGTTGTGCAGGAACTCCTTGCCATCGTTGGGATAGTGCTCCCAGGCGTTCTCGCCGTCCAGGATCACGCTGACCAGATGGGGCCCACTGGCACCGCTTTCCTCGAGCCTGGCGCGGATGTCCAAGATGCGCCGCACGAAGTCCTGGGCTGCAGTCAGCCCCTCACTGCCGCTGTAGGTGAAACCCACCTTGTCGCTGATGACCTTGTCGCGGAAGATGATGTGCAGTTCAGGATCCTGCTGGCGATCTTGCACGATGTGGGGGCGATAGAGAAGATCGGGATCCTGCACAATTTCGCTGGCATCACGGGCAAAGCTCGTCTTGCCCAGGCTGCGGGCCAGTACCTCCTCATCGCTGGCTATCCACTGGATTCCACCCCGGCTGACCAGCCCCACGATTTCCTCAGCCACAGCACCCTCGGCCGGCCACATGCCCATAGGCGGACGTCCGAAGATCTCAGTGTAGAAGTCTACCCCCGCCTGGAACTGGTTGACGGCATCGCGAGGGTAGCTGAAGCGGGGCGGCAACTCGATGTCGGACACGGCCACGCGGGCCAAGGTCGTATCCACCAACAGTGGCAGGATGGGGTGGAAGAAGGGCGTCATGGTGACCTCAATGCGCCCCTCGTCCTGGAGCTTGCGATGGAGGGGAACGACCTCGGCGATCAGCCGGTCGTGTTCGGCCAAAACGGCGGCCTTGTCCTCTTCGGCGAAAGCCCGCCCTTTGGCCACCAGGCTGGACAGCGGTTCGGTAGCCAGGAAGTCGGGATCGGTCCAGCCCAGGTTGAACAGCACCTGGAGGTCGAGCCAGGTTTGCGCGTCCCAGTTGGCGCTGTGGTCCCGATCATCGGCGATCTCCTGGTAGCGGGGGAAGCGGGCGATGATCTTGGGGTTGATGTCGAAGAAGCGGCTGCGAATGAACTCCTTCTGCTCGTCGGTGAGTTGGTCGGCTGGAATCTCCGTGTGCACCCGATACAGGTCCACGGTACCACCTTCCAGGTCCATCAACTGGCGCAGCAGCGAGGGCGTGAGGTTGAAGGTGGCCTGGATATCGGGGTACTGCTCCAGGATAGCCGCCATGTCCACGTAGTCCTTGGCCGCGTGCAGACGCACCCACGGCTTTTGGTAGATGCCCGTCTCCGGGTCCTTGAAGTAGAGCGGCTGGTGCTGATGCCAGATGATGCTCAGGTAGAGCGGTTCACCCGTTTCCGCCGCCGGCTCCGGCGTGACTGTCGCTGGTTCACGCGTGGCAGGCAGTGGGGTCGGCGTGTTCACAGGCACGCTCGTCGGTGTCAGTGGTACGGGCGTGGGGGTCGGCTGTGGTTGAATGCAAGCGGCCAACAGAGCGGCCAGCAACCCGACGATGAGTAGAGCAGAACGGCGTTTTGCCATCATCTATCTCCTCAGTCGCAAACAGCCACTGAAGTGGCCACTACGAACCTGGAACAAGTAGGAACAGTTCCGTTCCTTCTGCTGTTCTGCTGACAGTGACAGCCACCGAAGTGGCTACTACGAACCTGGAACAAGCAGGAGCAGTTCCGCTCCTTCCGCTGTTCCGCTGACAGTGACAGCCACCGAAGTGGCTGCTACGAACCAATCGCGCGCTAGCCTTCTATCGTGCCCATCAGCAGCCCGCGCATCAGGTAGCGCCGCAGCAGCAGGAAAGCCAGGACCACCGGCAGGCTCATCAGCAGGGCCAGGGCGGCCAGAGAGCTCCAAGCCTGGCCGTGCCCCAGCATGCCCGAGACGGCCATGGCCAGGGTGACATTCTCGCCCCGCTCCACAAATAGCCAGCCGATAGCGAATTCAGTGTACCCGATCAGGAAAGCCATCAGCGCAGCGACCGCAATGGAAGGCAGAGCCAACGGCAGCGTTACTCGCCAGAAGGCGATCGAGGGCGTGGCCCCTTCCAGGAAGGCCGCTTCTTCCAGTTCCTCAGGCACTGCCTGGAAGGCAGCACGCATGTTCCAGATGCAGAAGGGCATGCAGAACGCGGTGTAAACGATCATCAGCCCCAGAAGCGAGGCACGAATGCCCAAGATAGTCAGCAACACGTACAGGGGCGTCATGAGCGCCACCTGGGGCAACAGAGTGCCCAACAACAGGCCAAACAGGCCCACCTGACGACCAGGGAAGCGGAAACGGGCAAAGGCGTAGGCCATACTGGCCCCGAAAACCACTGACGTTACAGCGGCACCGCCAGCGACGACCAGGCTGTTCTTCAAAAGGCCGAGGAAAGAGAGCGACTGCGATGGGCTCTTCCACACCTTCTGAAAGGCCGTAAAGGAGAACTCTTCCGGCCAGAGCCGAAAGGTCACCGGTGCGCCTTTGAGCGCTTCATCGAAAGCCAGACGGGCCATGCCCCAGATGGGCACGAGCACAAAGAGTGCCACCAAGGCCAGCGCGAACTGATAGGCCAGTTGCTCACGGAGGGTAAGCTTACGCATAGGTCACGCCCTCACCTGCCTTGCTCCAGCGGTTGAACCACAGGAGAAGTGTGACCAGCAGAATCACGGTGAACAGGTTGATTACGGCCGAGGTCGCATACTTCCCGGCGGAATCAAAGATGAAATACGAAACGCTGGCAAGGGTCGTCACCGGCCAGACCGTTTGCAGCACGTAGAACAGGTAGAACTGGTTGAAAGCCGAGATGCCACGGATGATGAGCGCTGGGGCCAGCAGCGGCAGCAGCAGCGGCCAGGTGAGCGTACGGAAGCGTTGCCAGACGTTGGCGCCGTCCATGGCCGCGGCGTCATACACTTCGGAGGGGATCATCTTGAGTCCGGCCGAAGCCGCCAGCATAATCAACGGGAAGCCCAGCCAGGTGCCGGCAAGCAGGAGCACGATCAGGGCCAGATTGGGGTTCTGCTGCCAGAGCGACAGTGTCTGCGCCAGCGGATGGCCGGGTGTCTGCGAGAATGAGGCCCTGGTCCCCAGGAAGAACCAGCCGTAGGTGGGGTCGGCTATCAACATCCAGATCAGTGCACCCACGAACTCCGGGATGGCCCAGGGCAGGATGAAGATGGTTTGCCACCATCCCTTGAACCGCACCCCGCGCCGGTGCAACATCAGCGCCACGGCCACCCCCAATGTAGCCTGCAAGCCGACCGAGAGCACCGTCCACAGGACCTCAAATACCAGCAGGTCTGCGCCCGCGCCGGTGAAGAACTGCAGCAACGGGCCTATCCCAGCGTAGTGCACCTCTCTTGAGGTCGAACGACCGAAAGAGAAGATGTCAACGTCTACGGGTTCTACCTGCGCGGTCAGGCCATCCCGCACTTCACGCCAGATACCGCCATTGATGCCATCCTTGATGGAGACGGTATTGAAGTCGGTCAGGGCCATTCCCGCCTGGTAGAGCAGTGGGTAGAAGGCAATCAGCAGCAAGACGATCACCCCTGGCAACAGCCACGGCAGAGCCCTCCAGACGCTTCGCGGCATCAATCGGGCGCGAAGCCGGTCGCTCCGCAGCCCCTCAGTGCGCAAGCGCCGCGCCCAGCGCACCAGGGGCTCCCAAACCCTGGCCTTGAACCCCTCCGCGGCCGCCAGGGAGACAGGCACGCTCAGCACCAGGATGTACTGCGGCCACTTGGTCGGCCAGACGAACAGGAAGCCCAGCCCAACGGCCAGCCAGATCACATAGAGCCGATTCCTCTGCCACAGTTGCTTCAGCCCCAGGATGGCCAGCAAAGTCATCAAGCCATCGAGGGACACGACGAACACGCCAGAATGCCAGGGCACCGATTGAGCTAGCCAAGCCAACGGCTGCCAGGTGGGCAGACCGGCCCGCTGCACGGCGTCGCTCTGGGTGTACTGGCCGTGAAAGAAGATGGACTCGCGCAGTCGTTCGACCGGCGCAGGCCACAGGTAGGGATCCGTGGCCAGGAACACCCCCAATGCCAGGATGCCCCAGATCACCACCGGCTCCAGCCAGCGCAGCCAAGCTGCGCCCCTACCGTTGCGGGGAAAGGTCTGCCACAGCCAGTGGATGACGATGGCTACGCCAATGAGACAGAAGATGTACTTGCCGGAGGCCGTCAGACCCAAGGCGACCGCCGACAGGAGCAGCCAGCCGTTCCACCTGCGCTGGGAGTGATCGTAGGCCAGGACCGCCACCACGCTGGTTAGCGCTGGCAGCGCTTCCAGCATCACCTGACTCGTGTACTTGATGGTAAAGGTGTGAATGGCCAGGAACAGGCCAGCCAGAGGGCTGACCAGCGCCAGCGCCAATACTTCCAACGCGCCAGACACCGCCGCTGTGGTGCGGGCCACCTGCAAATGGGGTTGAGGCAGAGAGCTAGCTGGCCCGGCCGTGGTGGGGCGGTCGGGAATCTCGTCCACCTGAGGCAGCCGGGCCAGCGGCAGGCCGTAGACCATCTTGGCCAGAGGTGGATG
>DFBV01000004.1:13833-14437 GCA_002366755.1 Anaerolineales bacterium UBA3071 | reverse complement strand
ACCAGGTGTTCATCGGCGGAACCTCACTTGCACCACGGCTCGGCAACGGTGCCCCCGAAGGTACTGTGGATGATGGCCCAGTGCTTCCAGGGAACGTTTGGCCCCACGCTGTCCAGCAGGATCTCACCTGTGTGGGTCTGTCCACTTCCGGCACAGGCGATGGAGACCGTCGCTTTCAGGTTGGCGCGTCCACCCGGTGTCGTGTATGGTTCGCCCAAGGCAACGTCAGCGACCTCGTACTGCACCCCATAGACTCTGGACAGGCAGATCTCAGAGCAGCCAGCCTCAAGTTCGTAGTAGGCGTGATGCTCCCAGCACTCCTGGGCGACCGGCGCGTCGCCCCGACCCACCGCGTTCACAAAGGTCAGAATGATGGAACGGGGGGAACGGTCAAGACTCCGCGTGCAGGCGTCATACAACAAGACCCTTGTGCCGAGGGCAGCGAGCAGAATGACCGCTACCGCGGCCCCGACAATCCACCACAGCCGGGCGCGCCGCCTGGCCCGCTCCTGATAGTAAGCATCGGACATGTTTCTTCCCCGTCATCCTTTCACCCCGCCCACCGTCAACCCTGATACCAGGTAGCGTTGCAGAAGGAAGAACA
>DFBV01000004.1:0-13697 GCA_002366755.1 Anaerolineales bacterium UBA3071 | reverse complement strand
ACCGTATCAAAGTAGCCTTTCAGATTCCAGACGGCAAAGGGCAAGGCGCTGGAGGCGTAGGCCAGCATCAGGCCTGGATGCGTCAACCGCAGGGACTCCCCGCCGATCTTGATCTGGCTGAGCAGGACGAACAGCGTGGCCAGAGTGGCCGTGGTAGGAAGCATCAGCAGGACGATGAACATCAACATGCCCGACTCCCGACCGATGAAGCGGAAGCGGGAGAAGGCGTAGGCTGCGGTAGCACCCAGCAGCACTACGATCAACGCTGTGCCCAGGGCCACGATCAGACTGTTCTTGAGCAGCAGCGCAAAGGTCATGCAGGAGGAAGGGTCAGTGGGGTTCTTACAGAGAAGCCCGTACGGCTCCAACAAGACCCGGCGAAAGGCATCCAGCGACGCCCCTGGCGGAATCAGCCGCAGTTCCAGCGGCTTGTCGATGTTGCGCGGGTCCAGGGCCAGAGAAACCACCCACATGATCGGGAACATGACTGCCCCGGTGACCACCAGAAGAAGAAAGGCCTGGAGGCCGATCTGTTGCAGGATCTCCTTCTGCTTCTTAGACATAGTAGGCCTCCGTGGCTCGGGTCACGCGGTTCTGAATCAGAGTGATGATCAGCAGCACAAAGAAGACCACAAAGCCAAAGGCCGCCGCCACGCCGTACAAGCGTTGTACGGTCACCAGTTTGTACGCCTGGGTGACCAGGATCTCGGTGCGTCCGAAAGGCCCACCCTCTGAGATGAAGTAGATCACATTGAACTGGTTGAAAGTCCAGATGGTGCCCAGCATGATGGCCGGAACCATCGCCGGACGCAGGAGGGGAATGGTGATGTTCCGGAGCTTCTGCCAGCCGCTGGCGCCATCTATTGACGCTGCTTCGTACAACTCGGCGGGGATGGACTGCAGCGCCCCTGTGGCCACCACGCTCATGAACGGCCAGCCTAACCACACGTTGGCCAACAGTAGGGCGTAGAATGCCATCGGCAAGAAGCTCAGCAGTCCACCGATGGGGGGATCGGTGATAGTCAACCAGCGGGTGTCAGTAGGCAGACTCGTACCCAACCAGTTGTTGATCACTGCCAGGAGCTGATTGAAGGCCCCAAAGCGATCATCGTACATGTTTCGCCAGGTCAGGGCACTGATGTAGGGCGGGATCGCCCAGGGCAGCACGAACAGGGCGCGATAGATCCGCCGACCAATCAAGTTCTTGCTGTTGAGCGCCAAGGCGATGGCCACTCCCAGGAACACGTGGAAGAAGACGTTGCTCACCGTCCAGGTCACGTTGAACAGAAGCAAGCGCCAGAAATCGTAGTTCTCGATGGCCAGGCTGTTGGTCAGGATCTTGACGTAGTTCTGCAGGCCAACGAAGGTCGGGAGGTATTTCTCCCATGTGGCCAAATCGAATACGATGAAGCGCAAGTTCTTGACCCGGTAGTCGGTAAAGGACATCCAGATCTGGTAGAGCTGAGGAATGAGCGTGATGAACAACATCACCAAGCCAGCGGGCAGGATGTACAGCCAGGCCGTGCGGGATTCCTTCAGGAGTCGGCGGAACCTGGCCCAGCGGCCTGCTGGCTTGCCCGGAGTGCGAGAGGACATTTCAGCTACAGCCATAGGTCACCTCCTGTGGACGGAGTAGCTGTGCGTAATGCGAGAACGGGTTTGTAGAATGCGGGCGGACGCAGGTAGGGGACAAAGCCCCCACCTGCGCCCAGTTACGTCCACTTCTGTAGGAACGGGTGGTCCTAGCCGCCGCGGATCTCGGCGATCGCGGCGGTGATGCTGTCGAACGCCTGCTGCAGCACCTCTGCGGGATCAGCGCCCTCGTCAAAGACCGACTTGAGTGCCGTGTCCATCGGGCCCCAGTAAGTGCCCATCTCGGGGATGACCGGGAAGGCCGCTCCACCAGCGAAGGCTTCCGTGGCCTGCAGCATCAACGGATCGGCGACCTCCACACCAGCCACGGCCGGGATGTGTCCGGCCTTGGTCGGGTCGGCCAAGAGAGCCTGCGCCTCAGGCGAGAGGAAGAACTCCATGAACTTCCAAGCCGCCATCTGGTCGTCGCCTTCGGCGTTGATGCTCATGTAGATGTTCTCCGTCTGCACGTAGCCGGAGAGATGACCCTCGCCGTAGGTCGGCCACGGGTCGATGGCCAGGTTGTCGGCGCCGATGGCTTCCGACAGACCAGCCATGTTCCAGGTTCCATCAATGACGATGCCCGCCTTGCCCGCCTTGAACAGGTTCACGTCGTTGTCGGTGTAGTACTCCGTCGGGCCAGCGTCCTTGAAGGAGTTGAGCAGGTTCAGCCACTCCACGCCCTTCTCGTCATTGAACATCGGGTCACCGTTGATGTCCATGAGCTGGCCGCCCACACCGTTCAGGTGTGCGGCTGCGAAGAAGAAGCCATACTCCAGGTCGGCGCCGACGACATCGCCAGCAGTGGCCGCCTGAGCAGCAGCAACCAGATCCTCATAGGTCGCCGGGACGTCGGGAATGATGCTCGTGTTGCGGAACATCACCACACCCTTGATGGTCTGCGGCAGACCGATAAGTGCGCCGTTGTACTTCACGGCGCCCATGGCTGCCTCGTTGATGGAGGCCAGGAATGGCGCGCTGGTGAAGCCGCGCACGTCGGCCACCAACTCAGCATCAAACAGGGCCGGGCCCCAGTCGGCAGCGCCGATCAAGGCGCTTGGCCCGCCGCCAGTCGCGGCCGCGGTCTCGTACTTGCCCCGCAGGTCATCGAAGGGCACATACAGCACGTCGAACTGCACGTCCGGGTTCTTGGCCTGGAAAGCGGCGATCACGTCGTTGAGCGACTCGATCTCGTTTTCCTTCCAAGCGTGCCAGAGGCTCACCGTTCCCGCCACCGTCTCTTCTGGCGGCGCCTCGCCTCGGATCTCGGCGATGGCAGCGGTGATGGAGTTGTTGGCCTGGCTCAGCACAGCAGCCGGGTCAGCACCCTCGTCGAAGACAGACTTCAGAGCGGTGTCCATCGGGCCCCAGTAGGCGCCCATCTCGGGGATGACCGGGAAGGGAGCGCCACCAGCGAAGGCCTCGGCGGCCTGCGCCATCAGGGGGTCGGTGACCTCGACGCCAGCCGTGGCCGGGATGTGACCGGCCTTGGTCGGGTCGGCCAGGATGGCCTGCGCCTCCGCCGAGAGGAAGAACTCCATGAAGGCCCAGGCAGCGTCCTTGTCGTCGCCCTCTGCATTGGCGCTCAGATAGATGTTCTCCGTCTGCACGTAGCCGGACATGCCAGCCGGCCAGGGATCGATGGCCAGATTGTCGGCGCCAATGGCCTCCGCCAAGCCTGCCATGTTCCAGGTGCCGTCGATGATGATGCCGGCGTTGCCCGCCTTGAACAGGTTCACGTCGTTGTCGGTGTAGTACTCGGTCGGACCGGCATCCTTGAAGGAGTTGAGCAGGGTCAGCCACTCCACACCCTTCTCGTCGTTGAACAACGGGCTGCCGCTGTCATCCATGAGCAGACCGCCCACACCATTCAGGTGTGCGGCTGCGAAGAAGAAGCCATACTCCAGGTCGGCACCAACGGTGTCGCCGGAGGTGGCTGCCTCAGCCGCGGCCTTCAGCTCATCGAAGGTTGTCGGGGCATCGGCGATGATGGACTTGTTGCGGTACATCACCACGCCCTTGATCGTCTGCGGTAGACCGACCAACGCACCGCGGTATTTCACAGCGCCCAGCGCGGCAGGGTTGATGGTGCGTAGGAAGGCTTCGTCCGTCATGGCCGAGATGTCAGCCACGAGTTCGGCGTCGAATAGGGCAGGACCCCAGTCGGCCGCGCCAATCAACAGGCTCGGCCCGCCGCCGGTGGCCGTAGCGGTCTCGTACTTGCCGCGCAGGTCATCGAAAGGTACGTAGAGCATGTCAAACTGCACGTCAGGATTCTCGCCCTGGAACGCGGCGATCACTGCGTTCAGCGACTCGATCTCGTTTTCCTTCCAAGCGTGCCACAGGCTCACGGTGCCCGTTGGGCCCTTCTTCTCTGGCACTGGGGTGGGCTCAGGCGCCTTGGTGGGCTCCTCTTTCTTCTCCACCGGCACAGGGGTAGGTTCGGGTTCCGGCGTCGCCCGAGCGCAACCGGACACCAGCAGGCTGGTCACAACAAGCAGGGCCAACAGGGCCCAAATGATCTTCTTCATGTTTTCTTCTCCTCTTTTTCATTGGGTATTTGTGGGGGATTGAATTGTTGTCGTCGGACAAGATTGTGAGATGATTGGTCCCAGTAGTCCACCTCCTTATGGTAGGGTCAAATGGTTACCTAACGAGCAAAGATGCCTTCATTAATAATTGTACCTTCAGAACAGCCACTTGTCTGCGACAAGAGTCTCTTTCGCCGATAGGTTTCGGGGCGCTATTGTCTCAACTTCAAGAATCCGCCAAGGATTGTCTTCGCTCCGGCCGAATGTGGTGCCAGAGATACCAGACCAAGCCCACGACAATCGCCGCGGCAACCACGTACTTGAGAGGCCCCATCTTGCTCAGGATGAGATGCCAGTGATCACCCCAGGCCCAGCCGATCAGCGCCAGTGCGCCACACCACAAAAAAGAGCCCACGAGTGTGTAGAGGGCGAAGTGGCCCAGGCGGATCTTGAACATCCCCGCCGGGAAGGAGACGAAGGTGCGCACAATGGGCAACAGGCGCGAAATGAACGATACGGCATCGCCCCAGCGGGCAAACCAGACGTCGAAGCGTTCGGTGTCATCCTTTCTTACCATGATGTAGTTGCCATACCTCTCGACGAGGGGGCGCCCGCCGAAGTAGCCCAGAGCGTACGAGAGCAGGGAACCCAACAGACATCCCAGCCCCCCCCAGCCGCCAGCGATCAGGAAGGTCTGCAGGGCAGGGAACTGAGCCCTGGGCGTCAGCAGCCAGCCCGAAAGGGGCATGGTCACCTCGCTGGGGATAGGGATGTTGGCGCTTTCTAGTGCCATGATGACGACGACACCTCCCCAGCCGATGGTGTGGAAGAGGTTCTCCAGCAACGGGACAATGTGTTCAGCTATCCAGGCTTCCAACGGGCATACCTCCCAGATGATCATTCGCTCTCAGTACCCACGGCGTTGCAGGCCTGCCGCGATCAGTGCCGGATTATATCATTCAACTCATCCCTAAGCAAATGGTGCGCACTCGTCGCTTTTGACAGCATCGCCCATTATGTGATAATATTACAGAGGAACTGAAAACTGCGGTTGGAGGACCGACACCTGATGAAATCTGGCTTAGCTCGCAGAGGTCTGCTACCCCTGCTGTTATTGATCGCCCTGGCAGCCTTTCTGTACTCTTCTATCATCCGTCGTCAAGATGACGTCCAGGTTGTTCCCCTGGACCAGGTGGTTGCCGAGATCAACAGCAACAAAGTTGATCGCATCGTCATCAGAGACGACGAATTGCGCATTCAGCGAAATGACGGCAGCAAGGTGCTCTCGCGCAAGGAACCTGAGGCTACCGTTCTGGAAACGCTGCGCGATCTTGGCGTATCACATGAAGCCCTATCCGGGGTGGAGATAGAATTCGCTGTGCCTAGTTGGTGGGATGTCTGGGGACCTATCCTGACCACCTTCCTGCCACTGGCTTTCATGGCCATGTTCTTCATATTCCTTCTGCGCCAGACTCAAGGGGCCGGAAACCCGGCCATCTCCTTCGGCAGAAGCCGGGCACGCATGTTCGCTGGCGATAGACCCAGTGTCACCTTCGACGACGTCGCCGGTGTCGAAGAAGCGAAAGAAGAACTCCAGGAAGTCGTCGAGTTCCTCAAGGAACCCCAGAAGTTCACCGCCCTCGGTGCCCGCGTCCCCAAGGGAGTCCTCCTCGTCGGCGCCCCTGGTACCGGCAAGACCCTCCTCGCCAAGGCCGTCTCCGGCGAGGCCGGCGTCCCCTTCTTCTCTATCTCCGGCTCCGAGTTCGTCGAAATGTTCGTCGGCGTCGGCGCCTCCCGCGTCCGCGACATGTTCAACCAGGCCAAGCGCAACTCCCCCTGCATCATCTTCATAGACGAGCTCGACGCCGTCGGCCGCCACCGCGGCGCAGGGTTGGGCGGTTCCCACGACGAGCGGGAACAGACCCTCAACCAGATTCTCGTCGAAATGGACGGCTTCGACACCGACACCAACATCATCCTCCTCGCCGCCACCAACCGCCCTGACATCCTCGACCCTGCTCTCCTGCGACCGGGCCGCTTCGACCGCAGAGTCGTCCTCGACCGCCCTGATGTGCGGGGCCGCGAGGCCATCCTGGAGGTGCACGTGCGAGGCAAGCCCCTGGCACCAGACGTGAACCTGCCCGTCTTGGCCAGGGGGACGCCTGGGTTAGTCGGCGCAGACATCGAGAATCTGGTCAACGAGGCCGCCATTTTAGCGGCGCGACGAGAGAAGAAGACCATCAGCATGGCCGAGTTCCAGGAGGCCATCGAGCGGGTGATCGCTGGGCCGGAACGGAGGAGCCGCTTGATCTCGGACGAGGAGAAGGAGATCATCGCCTATCACGAAGCGGGGCATGCGCTGGTGCAGGCCAAGCTGCCCCTCTGCGATCCGGTGCACAAGGTGTCCATCGTCTCCCGCGGCATGGCTCTGGGCTACACGATCATTTTGCCAGAACAGGACCGCAATCTCCAGAGCCAGGCCAAGTTTGAGGATGATTTGGCAGCCGCACTGGCCGGTCGGGCAGCGGAAGAGCTCGTGTTCGGCGACATCACCACGGGAGCGACCAATGACCTGGAGCGAGCGACCAAGCTGGCGCGGCGGATGGTGACCGAATATGGGATGAGTAAGAAGCTGGGGCCGATGGTTTTTGGCCGGAAAGAGGAGTTGGTCTTCCTGGGGCGGGAGATTGGCGAACAGCGGAACTACAGCGAAGCAGTAGCACGACAGATCGATCGCGAAGTACGTCGCATGGTTGGGGAAGCATACACTCGAGCCAAGGACGTCCTTACCACTAACAGTGAAGCACACCGTCGGCTCGCTCGACGGTTGATCGAGGTGGAGACCATCGAAGGCGAGGAATTCGCCGCTATAATGGCTGGCCTGCCTGGGGACACAGCGAGGCAACCAACATCAGCACGCTCCCGCTTTCCAGCGCAGGAAGAGTACACGGAGAGCGAGCCACTCGAGCCGCAGAAGGGCAAGATGCCACACCCAGCCCCTGTGCCTATCTAGCAGTCTGACGAGTATCCCTTGTTGTGTCGATGTCTTGTACTCCTGACCTCCGGAGTCCGACGGCTGATCGTCGGGCAGTCAAGGGACGGAACATCAATCCGCCTGGGAGAGATTGCAGGAGGCTCCAATACCTCCGAAACGACGGGCCGCTGAGGTGACCGGCACCTCCTGAGGCTCAGGTGCTGGTCATCTTGTTTCAATAGCGTCGGCGTGGGTCTCTCCGGTGTTGCTGCATACGTCCGACACATACTCAAAGGATGGAGAATGAACAAACTGATTGATGAGAACCAGATGCCTAACGTAGCTGTCATCGGCGTAGGGTCCATGGGAGGCAATCACGCCCGTGTCTTCGCCACAATGCCCAACGTGAACCTGGTGGCTGTAGCTGATGTTGATCCCACGGCATTGTACAAAGTCGCACGCACCTATCGGGCCCGGCCCTATGCTGATTACAGGGCCATGTTGGATCAGGAGGCAGTGGACCTCGTCTCCCTGGTCGTACCTACAGCATTGCACCACCCCATGGCCAAGGAGGTGATTGATCGCGGCATCCACGTGTTCATCGAGAAACCCTTCACCCTGCGCGTTGCAGAGGGCAAGGAGTTGATCGCTGCCGCTTCGGAAAAGGGAATCAAGCTAGCCGTGGGACATATCGAACGTTTTAATCCTGCCGTGGCGGAGATGAAGCGCCACCTGGAAGACGGGCAGCTTGGGCGGGTGTACCAGATTCACGCCCGTCGCGTGGGGCCGTTCCCGCCGCGAGTAGATGACGTGGGCGTGATCCTCGATCTGGCAACGCATGAGTTGGATATCATGGAGTACATCACCAACTCCCCGATCTCGAGTCTTTACGCCGAGACAGAGCGAAAGATCCACGGATCTCACGAAGACCTCCTTCTGGGCATACTGAAGTTCGAGAACGGTACCGTTGGCGTTTTGGACATCAACTGGCTGACCCCAACGAAGATCCGAGAGCTAGCACTTCTTGGTGAGAGAGGGATGTTCCTGGTCAATTACCTGACACAGGACTTCTATTTCTACGAGAATGCGTTCGCCAATGGCCAGTGGGAGGGGCTGTCGGCGATCATGGGCGTAAGCGAGGGTCGTCGGGTCAAGTACGAGGTGAAACGCCGCGAACCTCTACGGGTGGAGCTCGAAGACTTCGTCAACTGCGTATTGTACGGCAGGCGACCGGAAGTCACCGGCGAGGAGGCGCTCAGGGCCATCTTCCTAGCAGAGAAGATGATCGAATCGGGAGATACGGGCCAGGTGGTCCACCTGCTGAACGGGAAAGAGATGCTATAACAAAACGAACGGACGTGCGCTTGTCTTTCTTGAAGGAAATGGCCATCAGTGATATACTTGAGGTTGGAAACCGGAAGCTCATCACAGTCCGCGCTTTGATGGCGGGCATCAGGTCAAGGAGGTAATGTCGTGCGTGTCTCCTGCTTGCAAGAGCATTTGGCCAAGGGTCTCTCTATCGTCGGCCGTGCCGTTTCTCACCGCAGCACGCTGCCGGTCCTGGGCAACATCTTGCTCAAGGCTGACCGAGGGCGGCTGCGACTCTCGGCCACGAATCTGGAGATCGGCATTCACTGTTGGGTAGGGGCAAAGGTGGAAGATGAGGGGGCCATCACCGTACCAGCGCGCCTGTTGACGGACTTCGTCAACACCCTGCCCCCCGAACGGATTGATCTCAACCTTGTGGTGCGCACTCAAAGCCTGAACCTTAGATGTGTGCGCTACGAGGCGAATATCAAAGGGATTGATGCCAGCGAGTTCCCCATGATTCCCACGGTCGAAGCGAACGGGATGGTCGAACTGGAGCCCACGGGGCTGCGGCGGATGATAAACCAGGTTGCCTTCGCTGCCGCTACCGACGAGAGTCGCCCCACTTTGGCAGGGGTGAACGCCAGCTTCCGCGACAGGCTCTTCACCTTGGCTGCCACCGATGGCTATCGTCTGTCGGTGCGCGAAACCCAACTTGACCAACCGGTATCGGAACCTGTGTCGGTCATCATCCCCGCCCGCAGCATGATGGAACTGGCTCGCATCATCGGCCAACTTCCAGAGCGAGAGGAAGAGGAAGAAGCAGCCGTACAGGTTGCGTTCACACCGGCAGGCAATCAGACTCTCTTTCACATGCCCAACGTGGACCTGATATCTCAGCTCATTGAGGGTACTTTCCCCGACTACACGGTCATCATTCCCAAGACGTACACGACGCGCGCGACGCTCGACACCAATGCCTTCCTGAAAGCCGTGCGGGTTGCGTCCCTCTTTGCCCGGGACGGCTCGAATATCGTGCAACTGCAAGTCACGCCCAGCGACGGCGGCGCTGCGCCTCCTGCTCGTGGCACCGTCACTCTGACGGCAACCTCGGCGGATCTGGGAGACAACGTGAGCGAGATGGATGCCCTTGTAGAGGGAACTGGGATCGAGATTGCCTTCAGCGCCAAGTATCTCGCCGATGTCCTCTCGGTCATCGGCACAGAGCAAGTCGTGTTGGAGACGGAAGGTCCCACTAGTCCGGGGGTGCTGCGCCCCGTGGGTGCTGGCCGAGAGATTTTCACGCACGTGATCATGCCCATGCGGCCTCACTGAATCACCGAAGATGAAGGCGTGGAGCCGTCAGGAGGGCGTCTTGGTGCGAGCGAGTAGCGCGCAGCAGCGGTGCGTGGCCCTTGTCTGTTGGGAAGCGGTTGCTGTTTCCGGGGCGAGCCCTTATGCTGACGAGTAACGTGCGTATGCAAGCACCTTGGGAGCTTCACCTAGGCGACACTGTCCGATTGCGCAAGCCACATCCTTGCGGTAGTTATGAGTGGGAGATTGTGCGCGTGGGAGCGGACATCGGCATTCGCTGCTGCCAATGTGGTCGCCGGGTTCTCCTGACGCGCCGTGCCTTCCGACGCCGGGTCAAGACTTTGATACCCCGCGGCGAGCCAATTGCAGTAATCAGTGACCAGTGATCAGATAGCCCGATCACCGATACCTGATACCTGATACCTCTGCCGAGAGGGAGTTGCGCTCCCGATGGTGTCTGAGCGACTGCCTGGGAGACTAATGTCCATAGCGTCGAAGCGAGGCTTTGGCCCCGTACTCACCAACCGCCCCTTCCGCGCCCTCTGGATCGCTCAGACGTTGGCGCAAACCGCACAACATGCCATCCACTTCGTGCTGATGGTCCTGGTCGAAGGACTGACGGGGTCCAGCACGCACATCGGGCTGGTGATTCTGGCCTTCACCCTGCCGGGTGTGCTGTTCAGTTCCTTGGCCGGTGTGATGGTGGACCGCTGGCCCAAGAAGGCCGTCCTGATCGGCTCCAACGCGCTGCGGGTCGTGCTGGTGGGCGGCTATCTGCTGGTGTTGGGTGTCCTGCAGGGCTGGTGGCTGTTGCTGGGCATCTACGCTATCACCTTCGTCTCCTCAGCCGTCGGTCAGTTCTTTGCGCCTACCCAAGCCGCCACCATCCCCTTGCTGGTGGGCGAGGACCGTCTGCTGACTGCTAACTCCCTTTTCAGCCTCACGCTGGCCATTTCGCAGGTGGTAGGCATCATCATTTTGGGACCGCTGGCCACCAAGTTGGCCGGCACACGCGGCGCATTCGTGGCTATCGCCCTCATGTATCTGGGAGCCACGGTGGCGGTGACCAGGCTGCCCCGTGTGGCTTCGCCTGCCAGACCGATAACATCGTCCCTTTCGAGGTGGGAACGCACTAAGGCAGATGTGCGCGAAGGTTGGGCTTTCGTCATCGGGGAACGGAGGGTGCTCCTGGCGATGTCCCATCTGACTCTCATCGCCACGGTGATCATGATCATGGCCATGCTTGCCCCCGGCTTCGCCGCCCGTGTGTTGGGGAAAGCACCTGAGGATGCGGTGTTCGTCTTCGCTCCTGCGGGTGTGGGCATGCTGGTAGCCACCGCTCTGATTGGCCGCTTCGGATACCGCGCGCACAAGGAGTGGCTAAGCAATGTCGGCCTGGTGATGGTGGGGCTAGGCTTCACTGCGCTGGGGCTGGTGACTCAGGGATACCGCATTCTGCCGGAGCCGCTGTTGCATCTCTACCCCCAGGCTGCCTTGAGTGTGACCACGGCAGTGATGGGCATCAGCCTGTTGTTGGGGCTGACCATGTCGAGCGTCAGCATCCTGGGGCAAACGATTCTGCAGGAGGCATCGCCGCCAGCAGTGCGGGGGCGCGTCTTCGCCGTGCAGTTCATGCTCAGCAATCTCATCGGCATCCCGCCCATGCTGACCATCGGCGGCTTGGCCGACTGGGTGGGCATCCCCCAGGTCATGCTCGGGCTGGGCGGGGCGGTGCTTGTGGCAGCCGCCATCAGCATTTACTTCACCTTGAGCCCGGATCGTCGTCGCTCTTTGAAGAGCTCCCTGCGCAGGACCGCTGCGGCAGTCAGACATCCCCGGGGCTGGCTTGCCCGGCCCAGCAGACAACTCGTCAGCGTGGGGACGCTGGTCAGGCAGGGCATGAGGAGATGGCTGCAGGCTTGGTTCACTGTCTGCAATCGGGTCCTCCGCGTCCGCTTCAGATTTGGATGGGGAACGGCGCCGAGCAATCCCTCTCCCACCAACGAAGGAGACAGTAGTGCAGAGGAGCGCGCTGGTTCAGCATCTGAACAGCTATCTGAAAACCGAGGAGATTGAGGACGTTTCCAACAACGGCCTGCAGGTGGAAGGCGCTGCCGAAGTGCACAGCGTGGCTTTCGCCGTGGATGGTTGCCAGGCAGCCATTGAGGCGGCCATCGCTGCGGGCGCGCAGATGCTTATAGTGCATCACGGCCTGTTCTGGGGTCGACCGTTGCCGCTGGCGGGGCCGCATCGTCGGCGTGTGAAGGCTCTCCTTGATGCGGATTGCTCGCTCTACGCCGTCCATCTGCCTCTGGATGGTCATCCAGAGGTAGGCAACAACGTGGAGTTAGCGCGGCAATTGGGTCTCAAGGTGACGGGAAGTTTCAGTGACGTGGGGGTAGAAGCCCGGGCGCCATCTGGATTGACACTGAGCGCACTTGTCGAGCAGATTGAGGCAGAGCTGAGAGTCAGACCACGAGTGCAGGGCTGCGGCCCGGAGATGGTACGGCGTGTGGCCATCATGTCCGGTCGCGTCCCCCGCGAGATTGCCAGGGCCGCCGAGGCAGGCTGCGACACACTCATCACCGGCGAACCGTTGCACGACGTCTATCACGATCCTGCCGAATATGGCATCAACGTCATCTTTGCCGGTCACTACGCCACGGAGAAAGTGGGCTTGCAGGCGCTGGCTCGGCACCTGGAAACGACGTTCGGTCTGGAGACGACGTTCATTGACTTGCCGACGGGACTTTAGTCAGCGGATCAAGCCGATTGAGCGGAGGGGGACTCAATTTGAAAGCCGCGCTGGTACACGATTGGCTCAATCAAATGGGCGGGGCGGAGAACGTGCTGGAGAGACTGGTGGAGCTCTTCCCTGAAGCCCCCATCTACACCAGCATGTACGGGCCGGACTTGATGCCTCCGGACTATCGCTCGTGGGACATCCGCACTTCGTTCATGCAGCACCTCCCCGGTGTGATGAGTCATCATCAGGCGTACATGCCTCTGTATCCGCCGGCCTTTCGTTCCTTCGATCTCCGTGGCTACGACCTGGTGTTAAGCAACAAGAGCGGCTTCTGTCACGGGGTGCGCACGGAGCCAGGTACGGTGCACATCTGCTACTGCCTGACGCCGACCCGCTTCCTTTGGATGTACGACAGCTATCGGCAGCGGGAAAACATCAGGCCGCTGGCCGACGCGACAATGCGACGACTGCTGTCCCTGTTGCGGCGCTGGGATTACGCTGCCGCCCAGCGGGTGCACCACTTCATCGCCATTTCCACCGCCGTGCAGGAGCGTATCCGTCGCTTCTATGGCCGGGGGAGCGCGATCATCCATCCGCCGGTGGACACCGAGCGCTACACGCCCTCGGGCGAACCGCCGGGGGACTATTTTCTGGTTGTCGGTCGGTTGATCCCCTATAAACGTCTAGACCTGGCGGTGCGCGCCTTCACGCAACTGGGGCTGCCGTTGGTGGTGGTGGGGGATGGGCGGGATGGGGCGAAGCTGGAGGCCATGGCTGGCTCCAACGTCATCTTTCGAGGCCGCTTGGCCTACGGCCAGGAGTTGTTGTCGCTCCACCGGCGCTGCCGGGCCTTCATCTTCCCTGGCCTTGAGGATTTTGGCATCGCGCCGGTGGAGGCGCAGGCGGCGGGCCGCCCGGTCATCGCCTACGCCGGTGGTGGTGCGTTAGACACTGTGCAGGAGGGCATCACGGGGACCTTCTTCCGCGAGCAGACGCCGGAAGCGCTGGCTGCCGCCGTGCGGGCTTTCGATCCTGCCGACTACGATCCCGTAGCCTGCCGCGCCAGCGCCGAGCGGTTCAGCGTGGAGGAGTTCAAGCGGAAGTTGTTGGCCTTCATCGAGGAAAAGCGCTGAGACCCGGCCATGCCCTACGAGGCAGATCAGAGCAACAAGATCGAGAGCGCGGGCGATAC
>DFBV01000158.1:6034-6489 GCA_002366755.1 Anaerolineales bacterium UBA3071 | reverse complement strand
TGCAGCCGGGCGGTTCGCTGGCTGGTGCTGACGCCGCGCTGAGGGAGGCTGGCTTCAGGGTCACCTTGTACGACAACTTCTGCTCGCTGAAGTGGTCGAAGCTGCTGATGAACATGATGAGCAACGCCTCCTGCGCCATCCTCGACTGGCCGCCAACGCAGGTCTTCGCCGACCGGCGGCTATGTGCGCTGGAGAAACTAGCATTGCGAGAGGGGCTAGCAGTGATGCAGGCGCAGTCCATTCCGCTGGTGCGCGTGGGTAGCTATCCGATGCCACTGATCGCCCCCCTGCTGAGCAGGCTGCCGGTGGCCCTGTTGCAGCCGCTGCTGCAGCGCACGGTTGGCGGGGCACGCGGCGGCAAGATGCCTTCGCTGCACATAGACCTGTGCCGGGGGAAGGGGCATTCGGAAGTGGAAGTGCTGAACGGGGCCATTGCCAGGGAGGGAGCAAAGCTC
>DFBV01000158.1:0-5928 GCA_002366755.1 Anaerolineales bacterium UBA3071 | reverse complement strand
CGCCCGTGCCGAAAGGACGAAAGGTTCTGCTTGAGGACAGCGAGGCGCGAAGTTCGGACCCGTAGAGGATGAGCGGACCGAGGTTGACAAAGGCTGGGCGACGTGACATACTGAAGTCGAGGTGAGATCATCAATGAACAGGCTTCCTGTGGCTCCTGATTTTCAAACGCTGATTGAAACTGTGGAGAGTTTGCCGCTGGACGAACAGGACATGTTGATCGAGATCATTCGCAGTCGAGTGATCCAGCGGCGGCGCGCCGATCTGGCGGCAGAGATTGCCAAAGCCCGAGACGGTTTTCGACGAGGTGATGTACGTCGAGGGACAGCGGCTGATGTCATGGCGGAGCTAGCGCATTGAGGACGCTAGTCTGGAGCTCCGCCTTCGTGCGAGCGTTGAAGCGCACCGTGGGCCGCCGACCTGACTTGCGAGAGAGGAAGAGATCCTATTGCTCACCTTGGGCTCGCACGATGAGGTATACTGAGGAGGGCTGCACCGCCTGCTCTTGGGACTGACTCGGGGAGAGTTGGCCTGGGACGACTTCCGCGGCCGCCCGGAGCGTCTGCTGGCGGAGGCTGGGCTGGTCGGAAAGCTCAAACCCTAATTCTCGGAGTAAAATGACGCGGCCAATATCGGCCCGGCATGCGCGCCCATAACCGGCGTGAAATAGGTGATGTAATGCTCACGTACATCGAAGCGACGCATCAGATCGTCGCTGAACGTACGTGCGGCTTCTGGGTGGCCGCCGTGCCCGACGGCGACGTGGAGTGCTTGGTCGCCCACCTGCTCAGCTACCAGGTCGAGCATCTGCGTTATGGCCCGCTTCCAAGTACGTGGTCGTTCCAGACCCACCACCGAGCCGTTGCCAGGTGGGATACCGACAATCGGTTTGATCTGCAGCATGGAACCCAGGAACGCCGATGCCGCGCCAATGCGCCCGCCACGCCGCAGGTATTCCAACGTCTCTACGGCGCCAAACACGTGCACACGCGGGATAAACGCCTGCGCACGGGCGACAACTTCCTCCACCGGTGCGCCGGTTTGCGCCGTGCGGGCTGCCTCCAACGCGACGAACCCCTGGGCCATCGCCGCCGTGCGGCTGTCCATCACTCGCACGTTCGGATCGTCCAACATCTGCTGTGCGATCATGGCCGATTCGTAGTTGGCACTCAACTCGCAAGCCAGCAGGATGGCGACCACGGCGTCGTGTCTTTCCCGCAGGCTGCGGAACGTCTCCAGAAACTCACCGGTGGAGACGGCTGAGGTACTGGGAGTGTAGTTATCCTCCGCCAGCCGGCGGTAGAATGCCTGACCGCTCAGGTCAATCCCATCTTGCAGAACCTGGCCCTGCCAGATGATTTTGAGCGGCAGCACGCGAATAGCATACTGCTTCACCAGTTCGTCTGGCAGATTAGCCGCCGAATCGGTGACGATGGCCACCGTACTCATGGTTGTTCTCCCCTTCTTTCTTCACTCCACCAGGCCACACCCAGCAATCCCGGTCCGGTATGTGCCCCCATCACCGGCGTAAAGTCAGTGGTGAACAGCTCGCGGCAGTCGAAGCGTGCCGCCACCTCCCGTCGCAGGGCCTCGGCCTCGTCCAGCACGTCGGCGTGCATCACCGCCGCGTGCACCGGGCGGGCCTTGATCTCCTCGTCCATCCGTGCCAGCAGGCGAGCCACGGCCCTTCGGCGAGTGCGCGGCAGTTCGGCTAATTGGGCCGGGCCGTTTTCGACGGTGAGGATAGGACAGATTCTGAGCAGGCTGCCAGCGACGGAGGCGATGGCCGGCACGTGCCCGCCCCGGTGCAGGTAGCTCAGCGTGTCCAGCGTGACGTACAGGCGGGCGCGCCGGGCAATCTGGCGGGCACGCTCCAGCACCTGCTCCACGTCGGCACCGGCCTCGGCCGCTCGTGCGGCTTCCAGCACAGCGAACCCGCAGCCCATGGCGGCAGTGCGGCAATCCAGCACCTGGACCGGCACGTCCACCAAGTCGCTGGCCGCATGGGCCACCCGGTAGGTGCCACTCAGCTCGCTCGAGAGGTGGATCGATACCACCGCCTGTGCTCCCTGGGCCGCGCGGGCATAAGCGCGGACGAAATCGCCCACGGACGGCGTGGAGGTTTTGGGCAGCCTGCCGTTCGTTGCCAGACGCAGACGACGGTAGAGTTCACCGGGCATCATGTCTACCCCATCACGATACTCGTGTCCGTCCCAGTGTAGCAGCAGCGGCACGACGATGATGTGATGGCGTGCGATCAATTCCGGCGGCAGGTCAGCCGACGAATCGGTGATGACGGCAACTTTACGCATCCTTCACCTTCCTCTGCTCCGTGGGCCACCGTGCCGCGAGCCGGCTCGCAGAAAGCGATTCGCCGTGACTACGCCCAAAACGACGGCGGTCAAGCCCAACGTGACGAGCACCACGAGCAGAGTTCCCACCACGCCAGATGGAGCCGACCGCCGGGCGTGGCGCGCCAGCTCGTGCAGCAAGGCCACGATGCCCGCTGCCCCGAGCAACATCACGATAACCAGAACAGTGACGGTAATCCTGGAGCGCAATCGGCGCATGAAACCCTCGCTGCAAAGAACTGGCCGGCAGGTCAGCCCTGCATGGCTTCACAAGACAGCACACAACATGCAACACATCCTTTGCGCTGCACTCAAATATAGTATAGCACGGAGAAGTTATCAGAGGGGGTAAACAAGGGTTAAAAAGTGGTCAACGTTTGGGTAGTTAAGACCTGACAGGTTCTGAAAACCTGTCAGGCCTCTTTCAAGGGGCGCGGAAACTGTAGCCGAAGCCGTACTCAGTGAGGATGTACTGTGGATGCTGAGGGTCGGGTTCGATCTTGGCCCGCAGCCGGCTGATGTATACTTTGATGTAGTTGATCTCGTCAATGTATTCATGACCCCACACGCGGGCCAGCAAGGACTCGTGACTCATCGGCCGGCCGGCGTTGCGCACCAGGTGATACAGCAACCGATATTCGGTGTTGGTCAAGGCCACCGGTCGTCCGCCGACCGTCACCTGCCGCGCGCTGAAGTCCACCCGCATATCACCGCAAACAAATGGCTCCTCGTGTGCCAGGGGCAGCCCCTCAGCACGGCGCAGCACGGCTCGCGCACGGGCCACCAGTTCCAGATAGCCAAAGGGCTTGGTGACGTAGTCATCGGCTCCCAGCTCCAGCCCACTCACCTTGCTGATCTCGTCGTCGCACACGGTCAGCATGATCACCGACACGTCGGAGAAGCGGCGCAACTCGCGCAATATGCTGAACCCATCCATCCCCGGCAGGGACACATCCAGCAACACCAGGTCAGGCCGCTGGCGATCGATCATCTCCAAGGCCTCCGGACCGTTGCTTGCGGCCAACACTTCCCAGCCTGGCTCCTGGGCGCGAAAAGCTGCCCGCACCACCTTGACCACGCCTGGTTCCTCGTCAACGATCAGCAATCTCATAATCCAAAACTCCCAAATGTGTTGCCTCTCACACTTCAGTCACGTCTGCTTTAATGGGAATGGTGAAGGTGAAGGTGCTGCCCTGCCCCGGCGCGCTTTTCACCGTGATACGCCCGCCGTGCAACTCGACCAACTGGCGGGCGATGTACAATCCCAACCCCAACCCCACCCCGGCCATTGTCCGCCGGCCGCGTCCGACGTAGAATTTGTCGAAGATACGCGCCTGCTCGTCGGGCGGGATGCCGGGGCCATCGTCACGCACCGACACCGCCAGCAGGTCGCTGTTCTTCCGCAGCGCCAGTCGGATGTGCCCGCCGCGCGGTGTGAACTTGATGGCATTGGAGAGCAGATTGCCAGTGATTTGCTCGACGCGTGCGCGGTCCACCCAGACGTGCGGCAGTCCCTCGGCCAAATGCAACTCGAATGTCTGGGCCTTGGTCACCAGCAACGGTCTGAACGAGCCTGCTACACGGCGTAGAAAGAGTGCCAGGTCCGTCGGCTGGCGGGTGAGCGTGACCTGCTCGGTCTCCAGGCGGGTGACTTGGAGCAACTCGCTGATCAGCGATTCCAGCCGTGCCGTGTGATCGGCGATGGTCTGCACCAGCTCGCGGCGGCTCTCGTCGGCATCCTGGGGCCCGGCCGCTTGCAGTAAGTCAACAGAAGTCTTGATGCAAGTCAGCGGCGTGCGCAGTTCGTGTGACACGACCGAAGCAAAGGTAGCCTGCGCTTCGGCCAATGCCCGCTCGCGGGCAGTCTCCTCCTGTTCGCGGCGGAGTTGTTCCAGCAGAAGAGATGAGAGCAAGGCGACGATCAGCAACAGCGTCAGTTTGGTGCCCACAAGGTAGGTTGCTTCCAACGCGCCCAGCCTGGCCGGATTGAGCAAACAGGCGACAACGTACAGAAAAACGACCAAGTTAGCCAACAGCAGACTGGACATCACGCTCAGGCGAAAGGCGGCGGAGATCATGACGAAGACATACAGGATAAAGAAGGCGCTATGATAGCCGCCGTTCAGATACACCGCCAGCGTGGCCACTAGACCGTCCAGGGCCAGCACGTTAAACGGCTGGCGCAGCCAGGACAGGAGACGGGGAAGAAACAGGACTGCCAGGTTGTAGGCCGCTATGCCGCCGGCCAAGGGGAAAATGCCAACGAACACCCCTTCCGCCGAGCGGTCAATGAAGGACAGGCCAACGGCCAGCACCAGCGCCAGCCAGCGCAGGACCAGCAACACGTGGTCAATGCCACCGGGGATAAGTGGATACGGATCGCGGTTCATGATAGATTCCAGTCTGAAGTCGCCCGTTCTCTACGTAGTATACACGCTCTCGCCGGGCTGTCAACTCATAGAGCCAAGTCGGGCTTCTCTCAGGCCCGATTTGACAGGTATTCCCTACTTGTGGTAAATTTGCTTTTGCAAAGACCTGCAAGTGAAAGGCTCTGCAAGAAGGAAACGACGTGACCCACCACTATGACCTGCTCGACCGACTGCGAGCGCAGGGACACCGTTTGACGCCGCAGCGAGATATGATCCTCCTGGCCGTCCACGACAGCGCTCCTAGACCTGCTTTCCGAAAACTCGCACATTCGTGCTATTCGTGATGAGGATTCAGGTGTCCGGGAAGAAGTATCCGGTACTGAAGATACGATGGGGCCAGGAGGTCGGGGTAAGATGATCATAGCCGTGATTGATGGCATGGGGGGAGGCATTGGCACCCAGATCGTGACCCAGCTCAGACAAGAGCTGCCTCTTGACGTGGAGATACTGGCGCTGGGCACCAACGCCGTCGCCACTGAGAAGATGATGAAGGCCAGAGCCAACCGCGGCGCCAGCGGTGAGAACGCCATTGAGGTTTCGATCAACGATGCGGACTTCATCTTGGCCCCCATCGGCGTGGTCGTGCCCAACTCGATGATGGGGGAGATCACTCCGGCCATCGCCGAGGCCATAGCCGGGGCGCGGGGATGCAAACTCCTTCTGCCCATCAGGGGTCCCCGCTTCAAGATCGTGGGTATTGAGTGGAAGCCCCTCACCAAGCAGATCAGCAAGGCCATCGCCACGATCCGGGAGCAGGCGGGGCTGCCTCCCGTGCGCACACTCCCCCCCTCCACTTGACAAGGGGAGGCTCTTGTGGTATCTTGATGGCGGCTGGCATGAAGCGGGCCGTATCGTTCGTAGCATTCGTTCGTAGCATGAAATGATGTACCTGATCATGAAGATCACCGCGGCGGGCCTGAAGCCCGGGCATGGGTGATCTTTTCTGTTTGGAGGCGAAGCGATGTGTGAAGCCACAGTCTACGTGAGAACGAACGGTCAGGAAGAAGAGATCCTGCCGGACGTGGTGCTGGTACAGCCCGAGGGCGATGCCTGGCTGCTGGTCACGCTGCTAGGCGAGCAGAAACTGGTGCGGGGGACCATTGAGAGGCTGGACTTCTTGAAGCACACCGTCCACCTGCGCCAGCCGAAG
>DFBV01000134.1:2581-2987 GCA_002366755.1 Anaerolineales bacterium UBA3071 | reverse complement strand
TTAATGACATTGAGTAGCCACTTCAGTGGCTGTTTCTTGGTAGGAGCGATAGCGACGAAGCAACCTTGGTGTGCTGGTGAGGGGAGATTGCTTCACTCCGTCCGCAATGACATGACATAAAGCCTGTTCCCTGGTAGCGCAGCGAAGCAATCTCCTGGCCCTGGTGCGTGAGATTGCTTCGTCGCAAGAACCACTCCTCGCAATGACATTTTCATGGTTCTTGGAGCCGCAATTGGTATGATAGCAGAGCACGCCGCTTTGGGAAGGAAAAGGGGGAACCGTCGCTGGCTCCCCCCGTGGTTCTGACGTCTTGGCAAACTTATTATCCGGCTGCTCGGATGATGGCAGCGATGATGGTGCCCAGGCCGGCGGCACCGATGATGACCAGCACGGCGACGGCCAGCGC
>DFBV01000134.1:0-2440 GCA_002366755.1 Anaerolineales bacterium UBA3071 | reverse complement strand
GGAGAGCGCGGCGGTGCCCAGGAACTCCTGCAGTCGTCCCTTGCCGCCCAACAGCTTGGCTGCCAGCATCACCCAGATGCCATAGCCCAGGAAGCCGCCCAACATGGCCAGAGGTCTCTGCACCCAATCGCCCAGCGTCTCGAAGAAGAGTCTCACCCCTCCGGGGAGCCGACTGGGCAACGCTGTGATCTTGTGGGCTATCTCCAGGCCTGCCTCGAAGTTGGGGAGGAAGTACTTCTTGAACTCTGCGAGATCCTCTGGGTCCAGGTATTGGGGCGCGAACCGCAACCATTGCTCGATGCCCCCTTGGATCTCGGCCATCTCCCTTTCGAACGGCGGATTGATGAGTCCACCGATGAAATCCACGGCAAAACCCACCATCCCCACTACCAGTGCCACCAGCACCAGGATGGTCACGCCGCGCCGAAATGCATCCTCGCGGTCGCGGAAACGGACGAAGGTGGGGATGTCCAGGGCGATCGCTCCACGGATGGTGCTAAGTAGTTCAGTCATTTCACGATCCTCCTAAGAGCTGTTGCGGTCCCAATCCCAGAGCGATGACGATGGCTGCAAAGATGCCGCCCAGGATCAAGACTAGCAGCCAGATGACCAGCCTCGGCAGCACCGTGGCCCAGAAGGCGCGGCCCCAGGTGAAGCGATGGGCCTGCTTCAGCGCCACGTAACGGCAGATCAAGGTCCATGTGGCCACCACTCCTCCCATGGCGACGGAGGGCAGCAGCCCCGCCAGGTTCAGCACCTGCGGTGTGACGGCCAGGGCAGTGCAACCCAGCGTCTGGCCCAGACTGGCCTCGCCCCCCAGCAGGCGGGCGAAGAGATGGGCCAGCAAGCCGTAGATCAGCCAGCCGATGATGAGCCACAGCGGAGTGGTGACAACGCCTGCTAGTGAGGAGAGTGGTGTTGGCGCAGCCCAGCGAGCGATCTGCGAGTTCAGGTTCCATTGCCATTCGAATTGCTCTGTGAACTCAGGGCCCACCTCTTGTTCCAGCATTTGGTACCACGGCATGTTGGTGAGGCCGTCATACAGGATGTCTTGGATGGCTGCCCCGTCTGGGCTGGAGGCCCACTCCAGCGTGTTGCCCACGATGCCAGCAGCGGCGATGATCACCCCTATGATGACGATGATGAAGAGCCCTTCGACGAAGGGGTTGCGAGCCTCGCGCATCTCCTCGTAGGCATCTGTGCGCAGAAACAGGGCCCGTGTCACAAGGCCCGCGAAACGAGAGATCTGTTGCATGATCTATCCTCCTTGGCTTCATANNTGAAGAACTCTTGGACAATGTCTCAGTGGTCTGTGAAGTCTCGTGGCCGTCACCTCCTTCTGGAGGGGACAAAGGCGTCGAACGCGTCGGACAGGTTCCTTTCAGTGAGTGGGATGCCGTTCTTCGCCGCCGACCACGTGTCGCTTGACCATAGTCACGGAGTTGACGCCATCGGGGGTCAGGTCGAAGCGGACCTCGTCCATCATCTGGCGCATGAAGTGGATGCCCAACCCACCGCCGTTGCGCTCCTCCAGTGGCGCATCGAGCTGGGGAGGTCGCACCTTCGTCGGGTCGAACGGCTCGCCGCGATCGCGGATGGTGATTACCAGGTCCGATCCCACATGCTCGCACGAAACGGTGACTTCCCGGTCCTCGGCGAAATGGCAGGAGTGTTCTGCAGCATTCTGGCATGCTTCGTCCGTCGCCAGTCGCACGGCGAAGGCGGTGTCCTCGTCCAGATCCAGCGTGTCGCAGACCTCTTCCATGAAGTCGGCCACTGCGCCCAGGCTGGACTGGCGGGCGTCAATGGTCAATTCCCATCGTCCGCGTTGTTGTGCCATAGACAGCTCGTCATGACGGCAGATGGGCAACTGCAGCTTGATGAACAGAGCTCAGTCTGCGAGGTTGTCAGTTGACCAGTTTGCCGATGAGCTAGCGCTAGAAGCTGCCCACCGCCAGCGTGTCGTTT
Source organism: Anaerolineales bacterium UBA3071 (assembly GCA_002366755.1). Classification (GTDB taxonomy): domain Bacteria; phylum Chloroflexota; class Anaerolineae; order UBA3071; family UBA3071; genus UBA3071. The sequence continues at coordinate 472 of DFBV01000134.1, read as the reverse complement.
TCGAAGATCTTGAAGAGTGGAGTCAGCCCCGCCAGGTCGAGGACGTCAGCGATGCGCGGTTGCAGAGCTGCCAGCCGCACATCACCGCGGTTCCAGCGCTTGCACACCTTCATGTACTTGATCACCACTCGCAGGAAAGCACTGCTAGTGAAGTCCACCCCGCTCATGTCGAGCACAATGCGGTACCTCCCGGCATCGGTGATGGCCTTCAAGGCTTCTTCAACTTTCGGTGCCGCACTGCTGTCAATACGCCCGTCGAGCTTGACCAAGTCACATCGCTTCAGTTCCGTGGTGACGATTTCGAGTTTTCTCGCCTGGGTTTCCATGGGTTCCTCCTCATGTGGTGTCTAGCGTATGCCCTTGTGGGCAGTGCATCGATTCTCCAGATGCTGTTGGTTCTGCAACGAGCCGATGACCCCGGATAATCTAATGATACCACAGTAGGCCGCAAAGTACAAGAATGAGATGTGAC
>DFBV01000230.1:5183-9326 GCA_002366755.1 Anaerolineales bacterium UBA3071 | reverse complement strand
TGGACCGATGAGATCGTAGCCATAGAGGAGGTGGGCGTGCTGGGCACGGCGTTGAACTGCGCCTACGTTATGCCCAGCATCGTTGGCGAGGCGCTCCACTTGTTCGGCACGCCGGAGCAGAAGGAACGATGGCTGCGGCCCTTGTTGGCGGGCAAGCTCATCGCGGCCGAGGCGCTGACCGAACCGCGCGGCGGGTCCGACTTCTTTGGCACAACGACCACGGCCACCCGCGACGGCGACACCTACATTCTCAAGGGTCAGAAGCGCTTCATCGTCGGCGCGGAGAAGGCGGACTTCTTCCTGGTCTACGCTCGCAGCGATCCCGAAGCGCCGTCCCATCGTGCCCTGAGCGTCTTCATCGTCGAGCGGGGCGAAGGTCTGGAGGTACAGCACGTCTACGGGCTGATGGGAGCGCGAGGCGGCGGCACGGGGCGTCTCTATTTCCGCGATGTTCGCGTGCCGCGGGAGAACCTCATCGGCGAGGATAACACCGCCGCGGTCGTCTTCTATCAGATGATGATCCCTGAGCGGATGACCAGCGCGGCGGGGGCCCTGGGCATGGCCCGGGCGGCTCTGGAGATCGCCGCCCGCTACTCCGACCGCCGCCGGGCCTTCGGGAAACCGATCCGGCGCTTTGAGGGAGTGAGCTTCAAGGTAGCCGACAGCATCACGCTGCTGGATGCGGCCAGTTCGCTGGTCTACTCCGCCGCCCACACGGTGGATAGTGGTGCAGAGGCTGGCCATGCGCGGCGTATGGTCTCCGAGGCCAAGAAGTTCGCCACTGACAGTGCCTGGGAGATCGTCAACAACGCCATGCAGATCATGGGTGGCATCGGCTATACCAACGTTTACCCCATCGAGCGGTTGCTGCGCGATCTGCGCCTGAGCCTGATCTGGACCGGCACGAACGAGATCATGAACCTGATCATCCAGCACGAGTACTACCAGGAAGTTCTGCGCTCCCGGCCTGGCGTGCGGGACGTGGAGGCGGACGCTGTGGCAGCGGACGCGGCAGAAGAGAAGGAGTGGTAGAGGAATCTCGTAAGCAATGTGCAGGGGGAAGGGCTTCCGTGCTAGTTGGAGAAGTCGCGGCGTGAACCGGGAGTCGTGTGTTTTCAAGATGCACTAACTAGCGGCAAAGATGCCGCGAATGTTGTCTCAGTCCAAAGGAGGACAAGCATGTTAGAATTGAAGAAGGGTATTGATATCCTTGCTGGAGTCGGTGGGATCAGCACACTGGATGAAGCGGAAGCTCTCTTCGAGGTCAGGTGCGGCCAGGAGGATGTAGCAAAGCTGAGCAAGATTGCCAATGAAGAAGCGCTTCTGAAGATTGCCAACGCGATCTCAATGACCGATCCTGATGCGGTCTTTGTGAATACCGGATCGGATGCGGACGTTCAAAGAGTCAGGGAGATGAGCCTCGAAAAAGGCGAAGAACGGGCACTGGCTATGAAAGACCATACGATTCACTTCGACCTTGCTCAGGAACAGGCGCGGATCATTGATAGAACGTTCTACATCGTGAACGAAGGCGAAGGAGTCAGTGTGCTTGCCCAAAGAATCCTCAGAGATGAGGCGTACGATTATGTCAGAACCCACATGACCGGAATTGCGAAAGGGAAAACTCTGCTGGTGGGTTTCTTCAGCAGAGGCCCCATCGGTGCTCCTGCCGCGATCCCTGCTCTGGAGATCACGACCTCAACGTACGTCATGCACTCGGCCAACATTCTGTACAGGCATGTCTACGAGCAGTTTGATGAAGAAGTGCAGCGCCTGGGGCTGTTCCTGACCAATGTCCATAGTGAAGGGCCAAACAGACCGGAGGATCTGCCCAAGGCCAGGGTGTTCATGGACCGAAGCTGGCTGACGACATTCTCGACGTTTTGTACGTATGCTGGCAATACGCTGCTGCTGAAGAAAGGGAATCATCGCTTTGCGGTTGACCTGGCAACCTATTACCGCAGAGAACAGGAATTATCGGAGCACATGTTCATCACGGGCGTGACTGGCCGTGGTGGAAGGAAGACATTCTGTGCCGGGGCGGCGCCTTCTGGATGCGGGAAAACCACGACGGCCATGGTGGGCACGGATTTCGTCGGTGATGACCTGGCCCAGTTGTGGATCGCTGAAGACGGGACGTTACGAGCAATCAACCCGGAGAAGGGGATCTTCGGGATCGTTCGGGATGTGAACCGCAAAAGCGATCCGTACCTGATGAAAGTTCTGCGAGAAGAAGGCGCGGAAGTGATCTGGACGAACGTGTTGATTGACGCAAACAAAGTGCCGCACTGGGTCGGGAACGGAGAGGAACATCCGAAAAAGGGCATTAACTTCCAGGGTGAGTGGTGGGAAGGTAAGACGGATGAAAATGGCAAACCCATTCCACTTTCTAATCCGAATGCCCGATGTACAGTAGATTGTAGATTCATCGGAAATTACAATGAAACTGCGGCCGAAGACCCACGCGGGGTGGAGATCAAAGTGATCACCTACAGCGGGAGGGACAGCGATACGATGCCTCCCGTCCTGGTAGCCAAGGACCCCGATCACGGCGTGGTCATCGGGGCCTCGGTTCTCTCGGCGGCCACCGCGACGGAAGTTGGGGCCAAGGGAGTCAGACGCCAGCCCTGGGCCAATGAGCCATTCATCCCTGGGCCGCTGGCCGACTACATGGATGCGCAGTTTGTGTTCTTCAATTCTGACAAGTTGAAGAGCAAGCCCATCATGGCCGGGCTGAACTACTTCCTGACGCATGGCGCCCGTGGCGGGGAAGGAGACAAGCTGCTTGGCGAGAAACGGGATGTGAAGGTGTGGCTCGGCTGGCTCGAGCTAAGGGCGCATGGCGATGTGGATGCGATCGAGACTTCCATTGGGTTCATTCCGAAATACGAAGATCTCAAGGAGTTGTTCGCAGGGATTGGCAAAGAGTATCCGAAGGCGCTCTATGACCAGCAGTTTGTCTTCTACGTGGACAACATCCTGGCCAGGATAAATCTGCAGGAAGCAGCCTACAGGAAAGAGAAGAACATCCCTCCCCGGCTGTTTGAGGTCTACGCAGAGCAGAGGAAAGGGCTTGAAGCGCTGAAAGCGAGGTACGGCCCGATTGTTTCGGCAGAGCAGCTTATTGAGGCTGCTGAAGGTGAAACACTTCAGAAAGCGTCATAGCGGACGACTTCAGTGCGCACTTCGACAGGTCATTCGGCGATAAGAACATTGACCCGGCTGTCGCCGCACAGTGCCCAGGGAAGCAATAGCCAGGGTCAAAACAGGAGGTGCAATGCTAACCAAAGAGGAACTTCTAGCTAAGGCAAAGAAGCCAGCAGAAGACGCGATGAGACTGCATCCTTTCTACCAGGGGAAGGTGCAGATTACCGCTAAGTGCGCTGTGCGCGACGTCAGCGATTTTTCCATCTGGTACACGCCCGGAGTCGCCGCACCCTGCCGCGACATCCAGGCTCATCCCGAAAAGGTGTTCGAGCACACCAACAAGGGCAACACGGTGGCAGTGGTCTCCGACGGCACGCGGGTGCTGGGCCTGGGCGACATCGGTCCCGAGGCCGGGCTGCCGGTCATGGAGGGCAAGGCGCTGATCTTCAAGTACCTGGGCGGGGTGGATGCCGTGCCCATCTGCCTGAACACCAAGGACCCCTACGCGATCATCCAGACCGTCAAGCTGATCCAGCCCTCCTTCGGCGGCATCAACCTGGAGGACATCTCCCAGCCCAAATGCTTCCGCGTGCTGGACCTCTTGCGCAGCGATCCGGAGGTGCACATACCGGTCTGGCACGACGACCAGCAGGGCACAGCCACGGTGGTGCTGGCCGGCTTGCTCAACGCGCTGAAGATCGTGGGCAAGAAACCCGAAGACATCAAGGTGGCCCTCATCGGCGTGGGGGCGGCCAACGTGGCCACGTTGCGATTGCTGATCGCTAGCGGCGTGAAGTGGGGCAACGTCATCGCCTGCGACAGCAAGGGCATCCTGCATCCCGAACGCGAGGACATCGAGGCGCGCAGGATCGAATTCGTGGACAAGTGGCGCGTTTGCCTGAACAGCAATGCCGGGGAGCGGCGCGGCGGCCCGGCCGAGACCATGCGGGGCGCTGACGTCTGCATTGCCTTCAGCAAGCCGGGGCCGGGCACCAT
>DFBV01000230.1:0-5117 GCA_002366755.1 Anaerolineales bacterium UBA3071 | reverse complement strand
GCGAAAGAGGCCGGCGCTCGCATCGTGGGCACGGGGCGCTCCGATTTCCCCAATCAGGTGAACAACTCACTGGGCTTCCCCGGCATCTTCCGTGGCGTGCTGGACGTGCGGGCGCGCACCATCACCGACGAGATGGCCATCGCCGCGGCCGAGGAACTGGCTCGCTGCGCAGAGGAACGGGGCATCCACGAGGAGAACATCGTGCCCACCATGGACGAATGGAAAGTGTTCCCGCGAGAAGCGGTGGCCGTGGCCCTTAAGGCTCAGGAGCAGGGCGTGGCTCGCCTCTCACTCTCGCGAGAAGAGCTGTATGACATGGCGGAAACGAAAATCCGCCAGGCGCGGGAGATGGTGCAGTTCTTGATGGAGAAAGAGCTCATCCCGCCGATGCCGGCGGAGTGAGCATAGCCATCGAAACTCGGGTAGACAAGGGAAGACCAAACAGGGAGGGAACACTATGTACGACGTAATCGTTATCGGCGGAGGCCCTGCGGGAATCACGGCAGCGGCCATGGCTATCAACCGGCGGCTGGATACCCTGATCATCGCCGAACAATGGGGCGGTCAGACCGCCTACACCATGCAGTTGCAGGATAAGGAAACCTACGAGGTCATCACGGGCGAGGAGCTGTTGAGCCGCTTCCGCCAGCAACTGGATTACCTGGATTTCTGCCGCCACTTCGACTGGGTAGCGAAGGCAGAGCCAGCGGATGACCACTTCATCGTGCAGACCGAGGATGGCGACCAGTTCGAGTCGCTGTCCCTGATCATTGCTACTGGCGCCAAACCGCAACGTTTGGAGGTACCGGGCGAGGAACGACTGGCCGGTCAAGGTCTGAGCTATTCCGTGGTGGCCCACGGGGCGCTCTTCCTGGGCAAGGATGTGGCGGTAGTGGGCACGTATCGCCGGGCTCAACTGGCAGCCTGTGAGTTGAGCCAGTATGCTCACCAGGTATACCTGTTCGCTCCAGAGTTGCTGCCTGCCGACTGGCCGCTGGTGCCGGTGCTGCGCCGACTGGAGAACGTTAAGATCCACGAAGGGGCCACCGTGCTGGAAGTGAAAGGGGAGCACTTCGTGGAGGGCGTCGTCGTGCAGACAGTGGACGGCGCGACGATGGACGTGCCCGTGAAGGGGGTGTTCGTCAAGCTGCCGCGCAAACCCAACTCCGAACTGGTGCGCGACTGGCTTGAATGCGATCATGAAGGGCGCATCAAGGTCAACCTCTACGGGGGGACGAGCTATCCTGGCGTGTTCGCCGCTGGTGATGTGACCCACATGTCCGAGCAGGTGCTGGTGCACATCGGCGAGGGGGCCAAGGCGGCTGCGGAGGCCCACGGCTACTTGCTGGGACTGAAGGCCAGGGACGGATAGATCAGCAAATCAGCAAATCAGCAAATCGGCAAAGCCGCGCGAGGAAACCGATGGTCAAGGTGATTCTGCGAAATCGGGAATGGGAATTGCGGCCGGGGATGACGGTGAGGAGTGCCATCCTCAAGCTGGGGCTAGACCCGGAGGCCGTGTTGGCTGTGCGCGATGGCCAACTCATCAACGAAGCCACGTTGACGAGAGACGGCGATACCATCAAGCTGGTGGCGGTGATCTCGGGAGGATAGTCTTTCATGACCAAGGACAAAGGACCAAAGACGAAGGACCAGGGACCAAGGACCAACGGTCAATGAAGTGCAAGAAGTGTGGCGGCGTCGCCGTCATCAACATGCGCCATCACCGGTTGGCGCTGTGCGCTGACCATTACCTCGATTGGTTCGTGACCTACACGCAGCGGACCATCGAGAAGTTTCGCATGTTCGGCAGCGGCGATCGGTTGCTGGTGGCCGTTTCCGGCGGCAAGGATAGCCTGGCGCTGTGGGATGTGCTGCTACGGCTGGGGTACCAGGCCGACGGGTTGTACATCAAACTGGGGATCGAGCACCAGGGCTACTCGGATAGGTCGCTGGACTATGTGCAGCGGTTTCTGGAGACAAGCGAAGCGGCAAATCCGCCCCGTGCCCCACGCCCCACGCAACACGTCTTGCACGTGGTGGACATCAAAGGGACGTATGGCGAGAGCATTCCTGAACTGGCGCGGCGCACGGGGCGAGGGCGGGGCAAGCCCTGCTCCGTCTGCGGTCTGGTCAAGCGGCACGTGATGAACCGCGTGGCACAGGAGGGCGGCTACGCGGCGTTGGCCACGGGCCACAATCTGGACGACGAGGCGGCGGTGCTTTTGCAGAACACGCTGCGTTGGCAGACGGGCTATCTGGCCCGGCAAGCGCCGGTGCTGGAGGCGACACAGCCCGGCTTGTCCCGCAAGGTCAAGCCCTTCTGTCGCCTCTATGAGCGGGAGACGGCTGCCTACGCGCTGGTGCGAGGTATTGACTACATCTACGATGAATGCCCGCACGCCTCCGGAGCGACGACAATCTTCCACAAGGAGTTGCTGAACCGCCTGGAAGGGCGCTCGCCGGGGGCCAAGCACAGTTTCTACCTGGACTTCCTGCGGGCGAAGAAAAAGGGTCAACTGCTCCTGCCAGCGGAGGAGGTGGAGCTGCACCCGTGCGAGAAGTGCGGACAGCCGACCACCGCGCCGGGGCTGTGTGCCTTCTGTCGACTATGGCAGTAGTGTTCAGCGTTGCCGGATTTGAGGTTCGAAGTTGAAACAGACATACACGCTCCTTACGCCAGACGACCTGCCTCCCGACCACCGATCCGGCTTCGTGGCCGTCATCGGGCGGCCTAACGTGGGCAAGTCCACACTCATCAATGCCTGGCTGGGCCAGAAGATTGCCATCGTCTCCCCCAAACCGCAGACGACGCGCAACCGTCTGCGCGGCATTCTGACGCGGCCCGACGCACAGGTCATCTTCGTGGACACCCCCGGCATTCACCAGCCGCATCACAAGCTGGGCGAGTTCATGGTCGAGACCGCTGTGCGCGCCCTGCCCGAAGCGGACGTCATCCTCTGGATTGTGGACGTGTCGGTGCTGCCCGCGGCGGGGGATCGGCAGATCGCCGCATTGCTGGCGGACAGAGCGGCCGGTCGGCCAGTGATCCTAGCGCTGAACAAAGCGGATCTGGTCAAACCGCAGGATGTGGCAGCGCACAGCGAAGCGCACCTGGCCCTGGTGGATGAACCGGATTGGCTCTTGATCTCAGCCACACGCGGGGACAACCGTGATGAATTGCTGGACAAAGTGATCTTCCACCTGCCGCTGGGCCCGCGCTACTACCCTACCGATCAGGTGACGGATCAGCAGGAGCGGTTCATCGCTGCGGAACTGGTGCGGGAGCAGGTGTTGCGCCACGCGCACCAGGAGGTGCCCCACGCCGTGGCCGTCGTCGTGCAGGAGTTCAAGCGTCGCTCCGAGGACATGACTTACATCAGTGCCAGCATTTACGTGGAGCGAGAGTCGCAGAAGAAGATCCTGCTCGGCGCAGGTGGGCAACTCATCAAACGCATCGGCAAAGCAGCGCGGGAGGAAATCGAGCGGATGGTGGGCACCCGAGTGTACCTCGATCTGTGGATCAAAGTGCGGCCCAAGTGGCGGAAGAAAGAGCAGGAGCTGCGCCGGTTCGGCTATGCGTTGCCGGAGTAAGAGCAAAATTGACAGAATGAGCGATTTGTGCTTTACTATAGCCAGAGCGCGCAGAACGGGAAGGAGGTGATGGTTATCGAGCACAAACACGCAAATGAAGGAAGCATGTGCCGTCACCGGCCAATCGTATTGGGGTTTGAAAAACCACCACTCGCCGCAACATCTCTACCTCCGAGGAGGCTACCATGAACTTCCTATCTGCGCTGTTCGATTTCTCCTTCAGTGAGTTCGTTACGACTAAGATCATCAAGATTCTCTACGGGATTTTCATTGCGCTCGCCGTAGTCGCTGCCCTTGTTGCGATCATCTCAGGGTTCACCAATTCCGTCGGGCAGGGCATCTTGATGCTCATCCTCTCGCCGCTTGTTTTCCTTCTCTATGTCATCATGGCCCGGGTGTGGCTGGAGTTGGTCATCGTGATCTTCCGCATCGCAGAAAACGTGGGCGAGATTGCTGAACGGAAGAACGCCCCGCTATAGAGTGGGAGAGCAACACCGAACCCGTCGGTCTGGGAGCCGTTGAGGACGCGCTCAGATGGGCAGACGGTGTCGTGTATAATCATCCAACACTTACACATCTTTCAAGGAGGTCTGATCATGGATTTCGGAGCAATGCTCAATCGTTTGATCCGCGCGGCACGGCTGGACGTCAGCCTGTACGAGGAAGTGGAGGCTGATACCACACTGACGCAGGAAGCGTTGATAGTGGTGGCACTCATTGCCGCCATCAACGGGATCGTTGGCTTCATCGCGAGCCTGGCCATGGGAAACGGTATCGGGGCGGCTCTTATCGGGCTCGTGTGGGGCGTAGTATGGGCCATCGTGGGCTATTTCCTGTATGCCTTCCTGGCCTACTTCATCGGCACGAAGTTGTTCCAGGCCACCACGGATTTCGGCGAGATGCGTCGGGTATTGGGCTATGCCTATGGCCCGACGATCTTCTCACTGGTGCCCTGCGTCGGCTGGTTGGTTGCTCTCGTGTGGACCGTGATCACGGGTGTAGTGGCTATCCGCCAGGCCATGGATACGGATACCACCAAGGCAATCATAACCGCGGTGATCGCCGTGGTGATCGTGTTCATCATCGGTGCGGTGGTGGGCGGCTTGATCGGGGTCGGAGGCGTCGGTTTCGGAGCCATCACGGACGCGTTCCAGCAGATCTAGTAGGCAGGCGCATCACACGAACCGCAGTTGAAGGCAATCGGGGGTGGGCCTATCTCACCCCCGATTGCCGCGTGAGGAGGCTTCTCTGCTGAACGAGCTTTCGGCTTTGACAGGAACTGCGGGGGGTTGTATAATCAGGATACACCGAACGAGACTTCCCGCTTTGGCGGAATAACCCACCACCAACGACGCTGCGTGAACATCTGCAACGAAGGAGTGACACACCATGCGCGAGATTACAGCCCAGGAGATCACCGACACCGTTGCCAGGCTGTGCGTGGAGGCGAACTACTACCTGCCGGAGGACGTTCTGGCCAGCTTGCAGGCGGCGCGAGAGGCAGAGCCTTCGCCCATGGGCAA
>DFBV01000096.1:891-6101 GCA_002366755.1 Anaerolineales bacterium UBA3071 | reverse complement strand
ACCGCCAATCTGCGGGGGATCGATTCTCACGGTGTAGCGCGGCTCAGGCGCTACGTCAATGGTCTGCGGGATGGCGTCATGGTGGCCCGTCCCCAGATCAAGGCGGTGCACGAGACACCAGCCACGGCACTGATCGATGGTGGTGCAGGGCTCGGCCAGCCGGTGTCGGTGCGTGCCATGCGCTTGGCCATCGAGAAGGCACGGCAGGTGGGCGCGGGCTTCGTCACCGTGCGCAATTCCAATCACTACGGCATCGCTGGCTATTACTCGATGATGGCCCTGGAGCATGATTGCATCGGTTTCTCTATGACCAACGCTGCCGTGCTGGTGGTGCCGACTTTCGGCCGCGATGCTGTGCTGGGCACCAATCCCATCAGCGTGGCCGCGCCGGCGGGCGAGGAGCGGGCCTTCGTGCTGGACATGGCTACTTCCACCGTCCCGCGGGGCAAGCTGGAGGTGTATGACCGCCAGGAGAAGCCGCTGCCGATAGGCTGGGCCACGGATGAGCAGGGCGTGCCCACCGCCGACTCTGGGCGAGTGCTGCGCAACCTGCTGGCGCGGGCGGGCGGCGGGCTCCTGCCTCTGGGTGGAGCGGACGAGGAACTGGGAGGCCACAAGGGGTACGGCCTGGCGCTGCTGGTGGATGTGCTCTGCGGCGTGCTGCCTGGCGCGGGGTACGCCACCAGCATCTATCCTAAGATGCCGGATGGCAAGCCGCTGCCGGCGAACGTGGGTCACTTCTTCGGCGCGCTGCGGGTGGACGGTTTCCGTCCGATCGAGGAGTTCGAGGCCACCATGGATGACATCATCCGGCGTCTGACGAATTCAGCCAAGGCAGAGGGGCAGGAGCGCATCTACATTCACGGTGAGAAGGAATTCGAGATGGCCGACGAGCGGCGGGCTCAGGGCATCCCACTGCATCCGAAGGTCGTTGCCGAGTTGCGGAAGATCGCTGAGGAGACGGAGGTGGAGTACGACCTGGAATAACACTGGTTCCAGGTTTCAGGTTTCATGGTTTCGGGTCAGAAGGAGTGGAGTGCCAACCGTTGAGCGGTTCGAGGACCTGCGCGTGTGGCAGGAAGCACGAGAGATCGTCGGAGTCGTGTATCGGCTGACGAACAAATTCCCTCGGAAGGAACTTTACGGCTTGGCCGACCAGATACAGCGAGCGGCGGTCTCCACGATGTCCAACATTGCTGAGGGTTTCGAGAGCGGGACGAACAAGCAGTTCATCAATTACCTCTACACTTCCAAAGGTTCCAACGGCGAGGTGCGTTCCTTGGCTTGCGTCGCCTTAGATCTGGGCTACATCTCGCGGGTTGAGTGTGACGATCTAGTTGAGCCTTGCGATACACTCTCACGCCGTCTCTACAATTTCATAGAATATCCAAAGCGAACTCCTTTTGAGGGAGCCAAGTCCCGCGAGTCTGGCCCTGTCTGGCACGTCAACGAACCCGAAACCTGAAACTCTGAAACACGGAACCGGAGACGTACATCATGTCCTATGCCATCGTACTGTATGCGCTGCTGGCTGTCTGGGCCGCGCTGCTGGCCCTGGGCTTCGCCTTTGGGCGGCTCGACGCGAAGCGGATGCACCGCATCCCCCGCGCCAACAAGCAGCTCTCGTCGGCCATTCTGGTGGTGTGTGCACTGATCTGGTGGCGGGCTGGCGCGGCAGGCACGCCGCTGGCTGGCTACGCCGCTCTCGTCTTCTTCGGCATGGCCTTTTCGTTCCTCGGCGACGTGATCATGGCCGAACTTCTGCCGCTACCCCAGCACGTACTGTTCGGCATGGGGGTCTTCGGCGTGGCCCACGTGCTGTATGTCGTCGGCTACCTGCGCCTGGGGGAAGTGCTGGGCTTGCCGGGCGGTACAGCGCGGGCCGCAGTGCTGACTGCGTTCTACCTCTTGGTCGTTCCCCTGTGGTGGACGTTCGTCCGCTCGCCGCGCAAGCCAGCCGTGCTCAACTATGCGTCGCTGGCGTATGCACTGCTGATAGCGGCGATGGCCGGACTGGCGATGAGCCTGGCATTGCAGGAGCCTCGTTTCGTGCCGCTGGCGCTGGGCGCGGTGCTGTTCGTGGTCTCCGACCTGTTCCTGGGACACAGGCTGTTCCAGGGAGGCCATTTCCTGCTCATAGGTGATTTGGTCTGGATGACCTACATCGTGGGACAACTGCTCATCGTCTTCTCCACGGCGACCGCCTTGCGGCTGTCGTGAGAGACGGATAGCAGTAGCAAAGCGATTGGACGAAGTGAGCTGTGTGTCATGGCAAAGGTGAAAGAACAACTGGCACTCTATTCCATGAAGGCTGCTGCCAACCCAACAGCCCAGGGCATCCCCTTCCCGGAGGAAGAGGCCAATGCTCTGGCCTCCCTGGAGTCCTACAATAAGCATCTCTACCGCCCCAACACTTACCTGCACAAGTGGTGGGCACGGCGTTGCGGCACCACCTTCCGCTACATCCTCAAGCGATTCGTCACTGACCCCGCTCGCCACGACTTCTACGCTCCTGGTGGCCTGGAGGGTTTCGTCGTGCTGGATCCAATGATGGGCGGCGGCACTACCGTACACGAGGCGATTCGGATGGGGGCCAACGTGGTTGGGGCCGACATTGATCCCATCCCAGTGCTCCAGGCTCGCGCTGCGTTGACTCCCATCTCTGAAACACACATCCGGACCACCTTTGGAGAGTTCTTCAACGCACTGCGGGCAGAACTAGCTTCCTACTATGCTACTTGCTGCCCCGTCTGCAGTCGCCCTGATGCCGAAATCCGCTTCACCCTTCATGCTTTGCGGCGGCGCTGTGCGTGTGGCGAGGTGCTCCTGGTGGACTCGTTCAGCCTGCGCCAGGAAGCCCATCGCACCATCCGGCTTTGCCCTCACTGTCATGCCGTCTTTCATGGGGAACACATCTGTGCTTCCGTGCCGATTTTCCGCCGCCCCTTGCGGGAAAAGAAAACGCGCATCTGTCCTGTTTGCGGCCAATCCTACGCTGATCTGACCGAATTGCCCTTCCGGCAGCGATACGTTCCCATAGCCGTCGCTGGCGAATGCCCCCGGCACGGGCTGTTCTTCAAATCACCTGACTCCGATGATCTGGCCCGCCTTGCCGAAGCCGAAACCTGCTTTGGCAATCTGGATTTCGGTGGCAGGGAGCAATTCGCCATTGTGCCCGGCCCCAAGTCGAAAGACCTGCCGCGTCTGGGTATCCATCATTATCTGGACCTCTTCTCTGCCCGGCAACTGGGCTACATCGCAGCGGCCTACCGGCAATTGCAGGAAATGGAAGATCCAACAGAACGACTGATCCTGGCGTTGCTGGTCAGTACCTCTTTGGAGTTCAACTCCATGCTGTGCGGCTACAAGGGAGGGGATCGACGACGGCCAGGAGCCATCCGACACACTTTTTCCCATCATGCTTACTCCTTTCCCTACACCGCTGCTGAGAACAATCCCCTCTTCCCCCTGGGTGGCTCCGGCACGTTGAAGGGACTGTTCGAGCGCCGGGTGATTAAGGCCCGACGGTGGGCTGCGTCTCCTGTGGAACGACAAGTTCAGAACGGGCGGACCCGAAAAGTGGCTATTATCGGAGAGCGAGATCTTGGTAAGGAAGTCTTCTCGCCAGACGAGCTGCGCAGCGGAACACGTCGCTTTTTTCTCCACCAAGGCGACTCTCGCCATTTGCCGCTGGAGGATTCCAGCGTGGACTACGTAGTTACTGATCCGCCCTACTACGACAGTGTCCAGTACAGCGATTTGGCTGCCTTCTTCCGCGTCTGGCTACGTCTCTTTTTGCCCCGCGAGGCGCAGTGGGACTACGACGCGGCTGACTCAGCGGTAGCGGGGGGCGGTCGGCCCACGCCAGGCTGGTATGGGGAGATCTTGGGGGGCATTTTCAGCGAATGCCGGCGCGTTCTCAAGCCCGAGCACGGCCGGCTGACCTTCACCTTCCACCACTGGAAGCCGCGCTCCTGGGCCGAACTGACCGTAGCACTCAGAACCGCTGGCTTTCACTTGGGGGAATACTATGTTGTTCACTCCGAGAATCCCATTTCCGTGCACATTCGCACCTTGCGCGCCCTCAAGCACGATGCTGTTCTCATCCTGGCTCCCTTTGCTACAGAGAGCACCTGGTCCTGTCCCGACCGAGTGAATGTGGACGATAGTCGAACCTTCATCACCGATTGCAGTGCGACCTTGGGCTGGCTCTTGGACAGCAACTACAGCGAGGATGAAATCTTGGGGTGCTGGACTGCCTTGTTGAAAGGGGGGAACCATGGCAGCACGTTACCCGGCTGAGGTCTTCGGCTTTCCTGTGGAGATCAGGAGCCATGAGGCCGAGGCCGTGCGTCAGCAGCATCACTGCCCGTTTGTCAACACACCGTGCAACAAGAAGAGCCGCCTGGTTTCTTATCCCATGGGCGTCTGCTCAGCCCACATCAATGGGCACGCTGTAGCAATCTGTCCGCGTCGCTTTCTGGAAGGACAGGTCGTATTTCGCGACATCGCCCTGGACTACTTCGGGTCTACCAATGATCTCCTGCTGTTCAGCGAAGTGCGACTCGCGGGCGTGGGCAGTTTTGACTATGTGTTGGTGCGCCACAAGCCGATGAGCAGCCACATAGAGGATTTCGTCATCGTTGAACTTCAAACCGACCAGACGACCAGCACAGGCAAACTGGTTCAGGCGCTGAAGGACTTCATGAGTGGGAAGGACGTAACCGCCGTTCACTATCCTTTCGGGATGAACACCTACGACACACTCAAACGCTCATACACTCAGATTCTCACCAAAGGCGTGGCAATGGAGCACTGGAGCCAGCGCATCTACTGGGTTTTCCAAGAATACGTCTTCGACAATATGCTACAACGTTACCAACCAGCGTTCACACCAGATTCCTCTCATTTGAACGTCTTTGCTGTTTACGATCTTGAGCGGGGAAGAGAAACGTACGTGCTGACCCAACAGAGATTTGTCTCCGCCAGCGTGGATGCTCTGTTCACCGCCTTACGCCAGAACCCCAATGTCCCAGAGAAGGATCAGTTCGTTGCTAAACTTCAAGCCAGAATAGAGCAAGGGAAGCCGCGCCTTCGCCTCGACTTTCGGATCTGACGAGTTTGTGCCATGTGCTCTGTGATGGAGAGAGACAGTCCATGTATCAAATCCCTTACAGCAAGACCTATCTGGAATTCGACCTACTCCCAGG
>DFBV01000096.1:0-756 GCA_002366755.1 Anaerolineales bacterium UBA3071 | reverse complement strand
TCACCCTGCTCTGCGGCATCGGCATGCATCGCCCCAGCACGCCAGAGGAGAAGGTCACCAAACTGGGAGCGGAGGTGGTGGCCCGCTATCGGGTCGTGGACAACGAGCCGCAGAATCCGGCGGCGCTGGTGGATCTGGGCACGACCGCATCGGGTGTCCCCCTCTCGGTGCACAAGGCGGCCTACGAGGCTGACCTGCTTATCGCCACCGGCATCGTGGAACCGCACCAATACGCGGGCTACTCCGGCGGGCGGAAGACGGTGGCCGTAGGTGCCGCGGGCGAACCGATGATCGCTTACACCCACGGTCCGCGGATGGTGGATCATCCTGGCACGCGGCTGGGTCGCATTGAGGGCAATCCATTCCACGAGGCTGTCAGCGAGGCAGCGCGGCGAGCGGGACTGCGCTTCATCCTCAACGTTGTATTGGATGACCACAAGCGTGTGGCGGCCGTACGCGCTGGCGATCCGGAAGCGGCCTTTCTCGAGCTGGTGGCTTTTGCCAAGCAGTTGTACGTCGTACCCGTACCGCAACGGTATGACGTGGTGATCGGCGGTGTGGGGTTCCCCAAGGACGCCAATCTCTACCAGGCCAGCCGAGCGGCCAGCTACCTCTTCTTCGCCCCCACGCCGGTGGTCAAGCCGGGCGGTTTCTTGATCATCCCTGCTCGCTGCGAGGAGGGCGCAGGCGAGGGAGCGGGGGAACAGCGCTTCTTGAAGAAGATGCAAGAGGCCAAAGATATGCCCAGCCTGCTGG
>DFBV01000068.1:3891-4782 GCA_002366755.1 Anaerolineales bacterium UBA3071 | reverse complement strand
GCTGCATCCATCTCTGTGGCTGTGGCCGCACCCTCCCCCAGAGCCTTGGTTGCTTCGTTGAGGTAAGGCATCAGCAGTCGGTTGACCAGGAAGCCGGGGCATTCCTGCACCACCACCGGGATCTTGCGCAAGCTTTCGGAGAACATCACCACGTCGTCCACCGTCTCCTGGTCGGTATCGAGGCCGGGGATGACCTCCACCAGTTTCATCACGCTGGCGGGGTTGAAGAAATGCATGCCGATGGTCTTGTGGGGCTTGCTGGTGGCCGCGCCCATCTCGGAGATGGAAAGCGCCGAGGTATTGCTGGCGAAGATCGTCTCATCGGGGCAGACTTCCTCCAGCTCCTTGAGCACAGCCTGCTTGATGGACATCTTTTCGGGCACCGCCTCGATGACGATGTCCACGTCCTCGAACTCGTCATAGGTGAGCGTCGGCGTGATCAAGTCCAGTTTGGACTCCATGTCGCCTGCACTCATCTTTCCCTTGTTCACGCGACGCTGATAGATGGCGCGGGCCTTCGCCATGCCCTTGTCCAGCATCTCCTGATCAATGTCCTTGAGTACCACCGGCAGGCCGGAGTAGGTAATGAGCTGGGCGATCTCGCCGCCCATCGTCCCTGCGCCGACCACCGCGGCTTTGAAGATGTACATGTCTGTTGCCTCCTGTGTCTGGTGTAGTGTACCAGTTTCCCAATCTACCAATTTCCCAACCTACCATGTAGGTAGAGGGATCGCTGCCTCTGGATTGTCCAGGCGCACGAAGTAGACCCACTGATCGGGGTATTTCTCGAACGCGGCCTTGTCGGCCAGGCCCAACGTCTTGCCCAGGAAGACATCGCCGCTCTCAGGCTCGATGGCCACGATCACCGCGTCCTCCTGGCCCTCCAGCTCT
>DFBV01000068.1:1804-3807 GCA_002366755.1 Anaerolineales bacterium UBA3071 | reverse complement strand
TGATTTGCTACGCCCGCTCGATGATCATCGCGCCGCCCTGGCCTCCGCCCACGCAGGCGGTGGCTAGACCCAGCGAAACGTCGCGCTTGATCATCTCGTACATCAGCGTGACCACGATGCGAGTGCCCGTGCAGCCCACCGGGTGGCCCAGCGCGATGGCGCCGCCGTTCACGTTCACCTTCTTCCAGTCCCAGCCTTGCTCCTCCAGTTCCACGCCCACGGCCAGTACCTGTGCGGCGAAGGCCTCGTTGAGCTCGATCAGCTCAATGTCGGTGAGTTTCAGGCCGGCGCGTTCCAGCGCCGTGGGCACCGCGTACGCCGGGCCGAGGCCCATGATATCGGGCGGTATGGCAGCGTAGGCATAACTGCGGATCGTGGCCATCGGCTCCACGCCCAGCTCTTTCGCCTTATCGGCCGTCATCACGACTACGGCCGCCGCGCCGTCGGAGATGGGACAGGCATTGGCCGGAGTGACGGTGCCGCCCTTCTTGAACACCGTGGGCCAGAGAGCAGCCTTTTGCACCGTCAGGCCGGGGTTGATGCACTCGTCTTCGATGATGTTCTCGTAGGCCACCTCCTGTCCAGCCACCCTCTTGGATACCCGGAAGGGAACGATCTCGTCCCTGAACTTGCCCATACGCGTGGCACGGAAGGCCTTCTGCTGGCTCTTCACTGCGTACTTGTTCTGCGCCTCCTGGCTGATGTCGTACATCACGGCCAGGTTCTCGGCAGTCATTCCCATGATCTGCTTGCAGACGGGGTCAGTGAGCCCTTCCCAGAGGGTGTCTATGAACGAGGTGTGGCGCAGCTTGAGGCCCCAGCGGGCCTTGCGCACGACGTACGGCGCGGTGGACATGCTCTCCACGCCTCCGCAGAGAAACACCTCTCCGTCGCCAGCCTGGATGGCCTGACAGGCCATGCTGATGGACATGGTGCCGGATACGCAGTTGCGCTGGATAGTACAGCCAGGCACATGCACGGGAATGCCAGCCATCAACGCCGCCACGCGACCGATATTGGCCGCGTCGCTCTGCTGTCCGATGCAGCCCAGGATGACGTCATCAATGACGTTGGGGTCAATGTCCGCTCTCTTGACGGCTTCCTTGAACACTGCTGCGGCCAGATCCTGAGCGGGGATGGCGCGGAAGGCCCCGCCGTGACTGCCGATGGCCGTGCGGCATCCACTGACGATAACCACTTCTGTTTGCATAGCTCTCTCCTTATCCTTTGGGGGCGGTTTGGCTAAGTGTGTCCTTCAATCAGCCATCGGCCATCGGCCATCAGCCGTCAGCCAATGGGCCTCGCAGCCCACGTAGCTGCAACTCCAACGTGGTTTCGAACATGGACTCCAGCTCCACGGCCAGCATCTGACGGCGCAGGGGATGGCCCATGAGCATCAGCACGCCGTGGAGCGCTGCCCACAGAGCGCCTGCTGTCTGCCGAGGGTCGTCGGCGATGAGATGCCCTTCGCTCGTGCCCTGACGCACGGCGTCGGCCACCAACTCCAGGCCGCGCAGGCTTTGGCTGAGCATCTGTTGGTACAGTGTTTCGGGCACTTTCTCGCTGAAACGGCCACGATCCAGGGCCATCAGCAGCAGGAAGTCGTTGGGGTGCTGTTGTGAGAAGCGGAAGTAGGCCCGGGCCAGCCGCCGAATGCGTTCTTCTGCTGTGAGGGACTCCTGCGCCGCGTACGCTGCCTGCAGCTCAACCAGCAGCATCTGCAGCCCCTCCAAAAGCAAATGAGCAAGGAGTGACTCCTTGCTCTCGAAGTACAGGTATATGGCGCCCTTGCTGAGTTCCGCTCGCGCAGCCACGTCGTCTACAGTGGCGCGGTGGATGCCTTTGCTGAAGAAGACCTCCCGGGCAGCCTTCAGAATCTCCCGCTGCCGGCGAGCCTTTTCCCGATTACGCCGCTCTGTTGTGGTCACCTGTGGAACTCCCTGCTGCGGTGAAGGGCCGATGCGGTGAAGCGTAGAGTGACGGCCATGGCACTCCCTGGATCG
>DFBV01000068.1:0-1758 GCA_002366755.1 Anaerolineales bacterium UBA3071 | reverse complement strand
ACCAATCTACCAATCTACCAATTTCCCGGTCTACCAATCTACGTGAGAGACCATGCGCATACACATTCTCCCGTCCGAAGTGGCCAGCAGGATCGCTGCCGGCGAGGTGGTCGAACGACCAGCGTCCGTCGTCAAGGAGCTCGTCGAGAACGCCATTGATGCTGGGGCGACCGAGATCCGCGTTGAGACCCGCGAGGGCGGCCGGCGTCTGATCCGTGTCCAGGACAATGGCTGCGGCATCCCTGCCGCCGAAGTCGAACTGGCCTTTGCCCGCCACGCTACCAGCAAGCTCCGCACGGCGGAGGAGCTGGCTGGCATCACCTCGCTGGGCTTCCGCGGCGAGGCGCTGAGTAGTATTGCTGCCGTCTCCCGCCTCACTATGCTCGCCCGCACCGCCGACGAGCCGAGCGGCACATTGCTCCGGCTGGAAGGTGGGGAGGTTGTGGCCCACCAGCAGCGGGGGATGCCACCCGGCACCACCGTGACCGTGGAGCATCTTTTCTTCAACACGCCCGCCCGGCTCGAGTTCCTGCGCACCGCCGCCACTGAAGCGGGCCATATCCACCGGATCGTCACCCGTTACGGACTGGCCTATCCGGGGCGCCGCTTCAGCCTGGTCTCCGATGGCCGTCTCACCTTTCAGTCGACTGGCAGCGGCAAGCTGTACGACGTGCTCATCAAGGTCTATGGATTGGAAGTGGCAAAGCAGATGTTGGAGGTAGGCAGTTTCAGGTTTGAAGGTTCGAAGGTTCCAGGTTCTTCTGCACAAGCTGGACAACCTTTGAACCTGCAACCTTCGAACCTGGAACCCTCTGTCTTTGGCTATGTTGGCGTTCCCTCGCTGCATCGCTCCAATCGCCAGCACATCACCTTCTACGTCAACCGCCGCTGGATCCGGGATCGCAGCCTGGCCTACGCGGTGATCCAGGCCTATCACACGCTGCTGCCGGTTGGCCGTTTCCCTGTGACGCTGCTCTTTTTGGAGATGGACCCGACCAGTGTGGACGTGAACGTGCATCCCACCAAGGCGGAGGTGCGCTTCCGCGATGGACGAGGGGTCTTCCGCACCGTGCAGCGGGCGGTGCGCCGTGTGCTCGTGGATCAGGCGCCGGTGCCGGCGCTGACGGGCCGGCCGTCTGGCTGGCCCACCCCGGAGTGGGCCCGCCGCCAAACGGTGGTGGAGGCGGGCGAGCAGTCTGCCGCGCAACTGGCCATGGAATTGCACCGGCCAGCGGCGGAGTCGGCGGTGTCGCCTCAGCAGGAGGCGGCCTCTCGGTTGCCGATGCTGCGCGTGGTCGGGCAACTCGGTGCCACCTACATCGTCGCCGAGGGCCCGGAGGGCATGTACCTCATTGATCAGCACGCGGCGCATGAGCGCATCCTCTACGAGAAGCTGATGGCCGAAAAGGCTGGGGCCACGGTCAGCAGCCAGGGTCTGTTGGAGCCCTTGACGCTGGAACTGACACCGCTCCAGGACGCCACCCTCCAGGAGCATCTGGCGATGCTGCGGAGTGTGGGCTTCGAGATTGAGCCCTTTGGCGGGGAGACCTACCTCCTGCGAGGTGTCCCGGCGCTTTTGTCGGTGAGCGATCCGCGCCAGCCGCTGCTGGAGATCGTCGAAGGCTTGCAGGAGGGCGAAGACATCCTGGCTCAGGAGCGTGAGGAGCGGCTGGTGCGGATGATCTGCAAGCAGGCGGCGATCAAGGCGGGGCAGACGCTGTCGTCGCAGGAGATGCAGGAACTGGTGCGGCAGTTGGA
>DFBV01000213.1:18190-22551 GCA_002366755.1 Anaerolineales bacterium UBA3071 | reverse complement strand
GGCCCAGCACCCCGGCGTGACATTCGAGACCGAAGCCTCAGGCAGCAACGCGGCCGCCCGCAAGATCAGCGAGTTGGACCGCGAGGCTGACCTGATGATGTCGGCCGACTACACGGTCATTGACAAGCTGCTGATCCCCGACTTCGCCGACTGGAACATCCAGTTCGCCCGCAACACGATGGTCATCGCTTACACCGACCAGTCGCACTACGCCAATGAGATCAGCGGCGACAACTGGTACGAGGTTCTCACCAGCGAGGGGGTAGTCTACGGCCACTCCGACCCCAATGCCGATCCTTGTGGCTACCGCACACTACTCGTCTGGCAATTGGCCGAGAAACACTACGATGTGCCCGGATTGAACGCCAGGCTCGAAGAACACTGCCCGCTGGAGAACGTGCGCCCCAAGTCAGTGGAGCTCATCGCTCTTCTGGAGTCGGGCGACATGGACTACGCCTGGGAGTATCGCTCGGTGGCCGTGCAGCACGGCCTGAAGTTCATCGAGCTGCCGGACGAAATCAACCTGAGCATGGTCGAGCACGCCGACTTCTACAGCCAGGCAACGGTGGAGATCGCTGGCAAGGAGCCGGGGACGACCATGACTATGGTGGGCAAGCCGATTGTGTATGGCGTGACCACCCCCAAAGATGCGCCTAACCCGCAGCTAGCCCTAGAGTTCGTCCAATTCCTGCTCGGCCCGGAGGGGCAGGCCGTCATGGAGGGGCAGGGCCAGCCGCCCATCGTGCCGCCGGTCGCTGGCGACGTTGGCGCCGTGCCCACCGAGTTGCAGGAGATGGTAGAAGCGGCACCGCCGGGTCCGGCTCCCGCCGCCGACGTCGCCTTGAGCGTCACCGGTGCGGTGGGTAAGGAGCTCGCGCTCTCCAGGGCCGATCTGGAGGCGATGGGCGCGGAAGAACTCACCGTCGAGCATCCCAAGAAGGGCAACCAGACCTACCAGGGCGTGCGCTTGAGCAAGATCCTGGAGGCTGCCAGCCCCACCGGCGACACGCTCACCTTCACCGCCGACGACGGCTACAGCATTGACCTGGCGCTTGCCGATGCGCAGGCGTGCGGGGATTGCCTGGTCGCCTTCGACGACGACAGCCTTCGCCTGGCCATGCCGGGACTGCCAAGCAACGTTTGGGTCAAAGGTGTAATCAGCATCGAGGTGAAATAAGCCATGAACAAGCGAAACCTCTCCACAATCGTCACGATCCTGGCGCTGATCTTGCTCATCGGCTGCCGCCCTGCTGCGCCAGCACCTACACCGACACCTGCAGCCCCAATCCCCGATGCGACGTTGACCATCCGGTCGGGCGACCAGAGCGTCACCCTGACCTGGGAGGATATCCAGGAGATGCCGGCCTACGAGGGCCTGGGCGGCCTGATCAACAGCGTGGGCAACGTCATGCCACCCTCGAAGTACAAGGGCATTCCTCTGGAGGACCTGTGCGGCCTGGTAGGTGGTATCACCGAGGCGAACAGCGTCCGTGTCGTGGCCAGCGACGGCTATGCGATGACCTTCTCCTATGATCAGGTCACGACCGGCACCTTCGACACCTACGATCCCGCCACTGGTGAGAACACTCCCTTCGACGGCAAGCTGTGGGCCGTCATTGCCTACGAGAGGGAAGGCGAGCCCCTGCTGGAGGAAAAAGAGGGACGGTTCCGGCTGACGACCCTGGGCTCGCCTAAGCTGGTGACCGACGGTCACTGGTGGGTCAAGTGGGTGGAGACCATCGAGGTCAAGGAGGCACTCGATCAGTGGACGCTCCACCTGGAAGGCGCGCTTACCGAGGACATGGATCGAGGGACTTTCGAAACCGGAGCCGCTCCGAGCTGTCACGGCACGGCCTGGACCGACGACAAAGGCCGCACCTGGACCGGCATCCCGCTGTGGCTGCTGGTTGGCCGCGTGGACGACGAAAATGAGCACGAGGAAGGCGCCTTCAACGATGACCTGGCCGGGGCCGGCTATGAGATCAACGTGATCGCCGCTGACGGCTATATCGCCACCTTCGATAGCGCCACCGTGGCCCGCAACAATGACATCATCGTGGCTCACCTGATGGATGACGCGCCCCTGCAGGAGAAGCACTGGCCGCTGCGACTGGTCGGGCCGAACCTGGAGAAATCCCAGTCGGTGGGGAACATCGTGACCATCGAACTGGTGCTACCGTAGGCATCAGAGATCTGCTCAAACAGGAGAACGGCGAGTGGCTTCCCCCCCTTCCTCCCCCCATTGGGGGGAAAGAGGGGGGAGGCCACTCGCCAACTTGCCGATGAAAAAGATGTCACATACGCTATTCCGAGCGTTTCAAATACTTGCCATTCTTGTACTGTGCGTCAGCCTGATTGCCTGCGCGCCCCGTGCACGGGAAAAAACACAGATGCGCGTGCTCCTTGCCGGCAGCCTCCTTGTGCCCTTCGATCACCTCGAGCAGGCATTCGAGGAGCAACATGCCAATGTAGACGTGCTGATGGAGGGCCACGGCAGCATCCAGTGCGTGCGCCACGTGGCGGAGCTCGACGAGCTGGCCGACGTCGTCGCCGTGGCCGACTACGCGTTGATTCCGATGCTGATGTACGAGGCGCACGATCCGGAGACAGGGGAGCCCCATGCCTCGTGGACGCTCCAATTTGCCACCAATCGGCTGGGAATCGCTTACACGCCGCAGAGTGCCTACGCCGACGAGATCAACGCCGAGAACTGGCACGCCATCCTCGCCCGGTCCGACGTGCTGTTCGGCCTATCTGATCCACGCTTCGACGCCTGCGGCTACCGCGGCCTGATGGCCACGCAGTTGGCAGAGCAGTACTACGGCGATGACCTCATCTTCGATAGGGTGTTCGGCCAGCGGTTCACTCAGCCCATCCGCGTGCAGACGCGGGATGGTGTAGATACTATCGTCGTGCCGGAGGTGCTCCAACCGGAAAAGCAGAGCGGGCTGGTGATGCGCGGATCGAGCGTGCGCCTGCTTGGTCTGCTGGAATCGGGCGACTTGGACTACGCCTTCGAATATGAGAGTGTCTCCCGACAGCATGGCCTGGAGTTCCTGGCCCTGCCCCCAGAGATCAACTTGAGCGACGAGGCTTACCAGGAGAATTACGCTCGCGTTCGGGTCAGCCTGGCCTTTCAGCGCTTCGCGAGCGTGAACCCGGAGTTCAGGGGCAGCCCCATCGCTTATGGCATCACCATCCCTAACAACGCGCCGCATCCCGACCTAGCCGCCGAGTTCATCCAATTCCTGGCCGGGCCGGAGGGGCAGGCGGTGATGGCAGAAGACGAGCACCCGATGATCGTGCCGCCCGTCGTGGACCACCCGGAGCCCCTCCCCGACGCGCTCCGACCCTTGATTCCCTAGGAGGCAGCGCATGCGTGCCCTGTTCGCCAACAAGATGCAAGCGTCGTTCGTTGTGCTCGGCTTGCTGCTGATCCTGTTCGTCGCCTGGCCCCTGCTGCGGACGATCACGGCCTCCAGTCCATCCGTCCTGTGGCAGACGCTCCTGGACGAGGAAGTGCGCTGTTCGATAGGCCTGACCTTCTACAGTTCCCTCATCGCCACTGGCATAGCCTTCTTATGCGGCGTCCCATTGGCCTATCTACTGGCCCGCGTGAATTTCCCCGCCAAATGGTTGATTGAGGGGATCATTGATCTGCCCATCGTCGTCCCCCACTCGGCGGCCGGCATTGCGTTGCTGATGGTCTTCGGGAGACGCACGCTGCTGGGGCAGGCATTCGGCCTCTTCGGCATCAAGTTCGTCTCCGCCGCGCCGGGCATCGTCATCGCCATGCTCTTCGTCAGCCTCTCCTTCCTGGTCAACGCAGCGCGGGAGGGGTTCGAGGCAGTTGATCCTCGGCTGGAGCGGGTGGCCCGCACGCTGGGCGGGTCACCCTGGCGGACCTTCTGGCGCGTCTCCTTCCCCTTGGCCTGGCGCAGTATCCTCTCGGGGATGATTCTGATGTGGGCACGGGGACTCAGCGAGTTCGGAGCCGTCATCATCCTGGCCTACCATCCGATGGTCGCCCCCGTGCTTCTCTACGAGCGGTTCGAGTCCTTCGGGCTGCGCTACGCCCGGCCGGTGGCCGCGCTGATGATGCTGATCTGTCTGGCCACCTTCGCGGCGCTGCGACTGACAGCAGGGCGAAAGAGGAGAGGGTCGTGAAGAGCTGCATAAGCGTACAGGTGAGAGACTTGTGGATTGATCTGGAGGAGTTTCACCTGCGCCAGATCAACCTCGGCGTTGCGGCTGGCGAGTACTTCGTCATCCTCGGCCCGACCGGCAGCGGCAAGACCGTGCTTCTGGAGACCATCGCCGGCTTGCATCAACCCCGCAGCGGGCGTATCCTGATGGACGGC
>DFBV01000213.1:14421-18141 GCA_002366755.1 Anaerolineales bacterium UBA3071 | reverse complement strand
GGGAACATCGCTTTCGGGCTCAAGCTAAGGAGAACAGATCGCAGCACCATCGAGCAGCGCGTGACTACGTTCAGCCAGTTGCTAGACATCGGGCACCTGCTGCAGCGCATGCCGGGGACGCTGAGTGGCGGCGAGGCTCAGCGGGTAGCCTTGGCCCGGGCACTGGTCGTCGAGCCGCGGCTCCTCCTTCTCGACGAGCCCTTGAGCGCCCTTGACCCCGAGACGCGCGAGGCTTTGCAGCGGGAGCTGGGGCGAATCCACCGCCAGTTGGGCACCACCACCATCCACGTGACCCACGACTTCGAGGAAGCGGTGGCGCTGGGCGATAGGATCGCTGTCCTCAAAGAGGATCGTGTCGGCGATGTCAGGCGCGAGGGCAAGATCGTGCAGGTGGGGACGCCGGAAGAGATCTTTCGCCGGCCGAGCTCAGAGTTCGTCGCCCGCTTCGTCGGCGGACGAAACCTGTTCCGAGGCAAAGTAGTGCGCAACGCAGAAGGCACCTTTGTCCAGCTTGCAGCGGGGGTGCGCGTCGCCGTGGTCACCGAATTGGAGGGGACGGTCTCCTTGCTCATCCGCCCGGAGAACATCCTGCTTTCGCCCACGGTGCTGCACTCCAGCGCCCGCAATTGCTTCGGGGGGCGAGTGGTGGAGGTAGTGGACAGCGGCGCGGTGCTCCGCGTGACGGTAGAGGTGCCACCCCGTTTCACGGCGCTCATCACCCGCCACTCGTGGGAGGACCTGGCCCTGCAACAAGGCCAGGATGTCTATCTGACGTTCAAGGCTTCCGCAGTCCACCTGTTTTGAACCGATCTCCAAACGGCGGTCAGAGACTGCTCTGAACCCGCAGGTGTGGCTTTGGCGATCTACTCGCCTTGGCGCGGTGAAACAGTCTACCGATTTGGCAGAACGGGCCAAATCGGCTACAATATCGGTGGTCATCGGCATAACGCCGCCAGACGGGCGGCGTTTTGCATCAGGAGGAATGATGTCTCTAACCCACCTGGATGGGCAGGGCCGGGCGACAATGGTGGACGTGGGCGGCAAGCCGGACACGGAGCGGGAGGCCATCGCCTGCGGCGAGGTGCGCATGTTGCCCGAGACACTGCGGCTGATCGGCGAAGGCGATCTGCCCAAGGGAGATGTGCTGGGCAGCGCACGTTTCGCCGGCATCATGGCCGCCAAGAGCACCGCATCGCTGATCCCGCTCTGTCACCCCCTGGCGCTGACCTATGTGGGCCTGGATTTCGATCTGGACCCGGACGATGCAGCCAGCAAGGTGAGCATCACAGCTACCGTGCGCTGCCGCGGCAAGACGGGCGTGGAGATGGAAGCGCTCACCGCCGTGGCTGTGGCCGCGCTGACCATCTACGACATGGCCAAGGGGGTGGAGAAGACGATGGAAATCGGCAACATCCGCCTGGTGGAAAAGCGCGGTGGCCGATCAGGCGAGTGGCGACGGGAAAGAGCGTGAAGATCAGGGTGAAACTGTTCGCTTCTGTGCGGCAGGCCCTGGGACGCTCGCTGCTGGAACTGGAACTGCCGGAGGGAGCCACGGTAGCCGACCTGCGAGCCCAACTGAAGTCACAGTTCGCCCAGCTCCATTTGGAGAACGCGGGAGTGCTTGTTGCAGTCAATCTTCGCTATGCCAAGCCCGATCAGGTGTTACACGACGAGGATGAAGTAGCCCTCATCCCACCCGTGGGCGGTGGGTAGTCAGCGGATCAAGCGGATGGAGCGGACAAAGCAGAGGCTTTTCGAGATCACCACGGAGCCCATTTCGGTAGACGAAGTGAATGCCCGCGTCGCCGCGCGCAGCATCGGCGCCATCACCAGCTTCACGGGCGTGGTGCGGGATCGGACGGGCGAACGGGAAGTGAAGTTCCTGGAGTACGAAGCCTATTCCAAGATGGCCGAGGCCATGCTGGCGCAGATCGGCGCCGAGATCCAGCAGCGCTGGCCGCAGATCGAGGCAGTGAGTATCGTCCACCGCACGGGCCGCCTGGCCGTGGGAGAGGTTAGCGTGGTGATCGCCGTAGCTGCAGCCCATCGACCGGACACGTTCGATGCCTGTCGGTACGCCATTGACCGGTTGAAGACCGTCGTGCCCATCTGGAAGAGAGAGATCGGGCCAAGCGGCGAGGTGTGGATGGAGTCACGGCCTGGGGGTGACTTCGAAGGAGAGAGGCTTTGCTGAGCCTGTCCGTTTGGCTGCTCGTGCTCATCGGCGTAGCCATCCTGTTCGACTATCTGAACGGCTTTCACGACAGCAGCAACATTGTGGCCACGATGATCGCTTCGCGAGCCATGGGGCCACGACGGGCTCTGGTCATGAGCGCTGTGGCGCATTTTGCCGCCCCGTTCCTCTTCGGCACGGCAGTCGCCAGGACCGTCGGCTCAGAGGTGGTGGATCCGAACTCAGTGACCACGAAGGCCATCATGGCCGCGCTGCTGAGCGCCATCATTTGCAATGTGGTCACCTGGCTACTGGGCATACCGTCCAGCTCGTCGCACGCGCTGCTGGGCGGCCTCATCGGGGCAACCAGCCTGGAGGCCGGGATCGGCGTGATCAAACTGGGTGGGCTGACCAAGATCGCCATCGCACTGTTCTTCTCGCCGATCATCGGGCTCGCAGCAGGCTACCTTCTCATGAAGCTGGTGCTGTTTATGGTGCGCGGGGCCTCGCCGCGCGTGAACCATTGGTTCAAACGCATGCAGACGGTCACGGCGTTGGCCCTGGCGCTCAGCCATGGCACCAATGGCGCTCAGAAGACCATGGGCATCATCACCATGGCGCTGGTGACCACGGGCTATCTGTCCGATTTCGCGGTGCCCTGGTGGGTGATCGTCATCAGTGCGGGGGCGATCGCATTGGGCACCGCATCCGGCGGCTGGCGGATCATCCGCACCTTGGGAACGAAGTTCTACAAAATCCGTCCTATCCACGGCTTCACTACGCAGGCGGCGTCGGCGGCCATCATCCTCGGTTCGGCACTGCTCGGCGGACCGGTGAGCACGACGCATGTGGTGAGCTCCGCCATTCTGGGCGTGGGCTCGGGGGAGCGGGTGTCCAAAGTACGCTGGAGGGTAGCGCGGGAGATCGCCAGGGCCTGGCTGTTGACCATCCCCGCCAGCGCAGCCATGGCCGCGTTTCTGTATCTCGGTCTCAGCTACCTCGGAGTGGGACAGTGAGCTCCTGAGAGGAGAGAGTGGAATGGGCTTGCGGGATTTCTTCCGACCGCGCCAGGACAACTTCATCCGCTTGCTGACCGAACAGGCCAGAGTCACACTACAAGGGCTGAAACGTCTCCAGGACTACATGGAGCACAAGGACCCAGCCAAAGCCAAGAAAGTGGACAAGGCGGAGAAAGAGGCAGACGAACTGCGCCGCATCCTGATTGATGAGCTAAATCGCACCTTCGTCACGCCGATTGATCGCGAGGACATCTTCGCCCTCTCGCGAGCCATTGACGATGTGCTAGACTATGCGTATACGACCGTGGATGAGATGGAAATCCTCAATGTAGAGCCCAACGACTACATGCGGCGCATGGTGTCGCTCCTGGTGGAGGCAGGCAACGAAATCCACCTGGCGATGCAGCGTCTGGAACAGCACCCTGGTGTGGCTGTGGACCATGCGCAACGGGCGAAGGCGCTGGAGAACCGCGTGGAGCGAGTATACCGGGAAGCCATCGCCGACCTGTTCTCCGGCCCCGAAGACGT
>DFBV01000213.1:6803-14393 GCA_002366755.1 Anaerolineales bacterium UBA3071 | reverse complement strand
GAGGCCGGTAACGTCATCAGCGACATTGTGGTGAAGATAGGCGCGAGTTGACAAGACTCCAGGGCTATGGTATAATGGATTGTTGCCAGGGATGGTCCGGCAACTCCGTGTGTGCTGTCAGAGACAAGCATGAAAAAGGCAGCCGGCGAGCCGTCGCTACTCAGTGTTGTTGACTGAGTAGAGGAACCTCCCGACTCCCAGCCCACCCAAGGGGAGGGGCAAGGTTGCCCCACGAAACAGTAAGTGGGGGCGCCCGTTGGGTAACCGGCGGGTGACTACAACCGCAACAGAGAGCAGACCCGCCAGCTACCTTGCCGCAACCGTTCCGGCGGTGGCAAGGTGCCGGTGAGGGGTGAAACGGTGGGGTAAGAGCCCACCAGCGGTCACAGCGATGCGGCCGGCTAGGTGAGCGTGCAACCGGGAGCAAGGTGAGGGGGCCGGGCCAAGCGGTTCGGTCTCACCGCAGCGGCGACGGTGAAGCGGGGTAGCACCCCGCAGGCCAGGAGCCGCCAGGACGCTCTCTCGAGCGTTCTGAGACAGATGACGGCTAGAACAGAATCGGGGGTACGACCGGCTGTCCTGAATCAGAGTAAGCTGCCGACGTGAGGCTTCCCGGCAGAGGATTCTGCCGACGTGGCGGAATGGTAGACGCTGCAGATTTAGGATCTGCTGCCCATATGGGCGTGGAGGTTCGAGTCCTCTCGTCGGCATTGCGGACAGGGCCCGTGGCCTAGTGGGAAGGCGCCTCCTTTGCACGGAGGAGATCGCCGGTTCGAATCCGGCCGGGTCCATGAGTCTGGAATTCGGAGTTCAGGGTTCTGAGTTCGGGGTTCGGGACAGACGCCGAACGCTAAAGGCATACATGCGGGTGTAGTTCAGTGGTAGAACGTCTCCTTGCCAAGGAGAAGGTCGTGGGTTCGAATCCCATCGCCCGCTCTCATGTCGGCTGATGGCCGATCGCTGATCGCTTATGGGCGGGCTGGAATGTGGCGGTGACCTATCTGCTATCGGCCATCTGCTATCAGCCACCAGCCGAGGTAGCTCAGCCTGGTAGAGCACTGGACTGAAAATCCGGGTGTCCCCAGTTCAAATCTGGGCCTCGGCACCAGATCCCCGAGTTCGAGCGTCGAGAACAGCAAAGAGCCTCTCCTGCACCAGGGAGAGGCTCTCGCATTTGTGGCACAGTACTTGTTGCATGTTGGCAGCAAGTTATGTTGAAGTGCAGAATATGTCCCAAATCATGGACGCTGCCCTTAGCTCGTGCTAGGATAGACCAGCGATAGGGCAACGAAGCCCATGAACAGTTTCTGAGGCGGATGCAGTACTCCTGCTGAACTTGCGCCAGCAGCAACCTGGGAGGAGCATGGAACTCCTCCACACTTACGACGGGCTTGCGTGCTATGGCAGCGCAAGCCTCTTTTTCCAAGAGGACAGATGGCGGTGCGGGCATTGCGCAGACAGCCGATCATACCGAAACCATCGGACGTGCCGCGAGGCACAGTGTACGTCATCGTCGAGGAATGCAAAGGATGCGGCCTTTGCATTGACTTCTGCCCGCGCGGCGTGTTGCAGCTATCCACGGAGACCAACGCCAAAGGGCACAACTACCCCGTTGTGGTCAAGGGGGGGGAGTGTGCCAACTGCCAGTTGTGCTATCTGATCTGCTCCGATTTTGCCATCTTCAGCACACTGGCCCTCGAGACATTGAATGCTGCTGAGACGGAGGCAGGGGTCTGATGGTGCTGATGGCTCCCCTCGGACCTTTCACTCCCATCAGCCGCCTTGGCCTGGGCACATGGAGGTTAGTTCGTTGAGCAAGGGTAAGGCAGTACTGACAGGCGAGTATTTCATGATGGGAGACGTGGCCTGTGCCGAAGGCGCGCTGGCTGCAGGCTGCTGTTTCTTCGGCGGCTACCCCATCACCCCCAGCACGGAGACCGCCGAGCGCATGGCGGCGCGGCTGCCGCAGGTCGGCGGCTACTACGTGCAAATGGAAGATGAACTGGGCTCCATTGCCGCGGTGCTAGGGGCCTCGTGGGGCGGGCTCAAGGCCATGACGGCCACCTCTGGCCCCGGCTTCAGTCTGATGATGGAAAACATCGGCCTGGGCATCATGACCGAGACCCCTTGCGTCATCGTGAACGTGCAGCGGGGTGGCCCATCTACCGGCCTGCCGACGATGGTCGCACAGGGAGACATGATGCAGGCCCGCTGGGGCTCCCATGGCCCGTACGAGATCATCGCCCTCTGCCCCTGGTCGGTGCAAGAGTGCTTTGATCTGACTGTGCGGGCATTCAACCTATCGGAACGCTACCGCCTCCCCACATTGGTAATGGCGGACGCGGAAGTGGGACACATGATCGAAAAGCTGGTCATCCCTCCGGAGGAAGAGATCGAGATACGGGAGCGCGAACGTCCTACCCTGCCGCCTGGAGAGTTCCGCACCTACCAGGTAGACGGCAAGCTCGTACCGCCCATGCCTGAGATCGGCCAGGGCTACAACGTCGCCGTCACCGGCCTGACCCACGACGAGCGGGGCTACCCAGACATGAGCGCTGAGGCGCAGGCAGTGTTGATCGAACGGATCGTAGCCAAGATTCGGGACAACGCTGACGACATCCTGGACTGGAAGGAGCGGGACGTGGACGACGCCGACGTGGTGGTGCTCGCCTACGGCATCACGGCTCGCGTCGCCTCCCACGCTGTGACCACGGCGCGGGCCGAGGGGCTCAAGGCCGGGCTCTTCCGGCTGATCACCGCCTGGCCCTTCCCCGAAGAGCGAGTGCGAGAACTGGCGCGGCAAGGAAAGCGGTTCGTCGTGCCGGAGCTCAACTACGGCCAGATGAGCCGCGAGGTGGAGCGCTGCGTGGGCATAGACACGCCGGTGGTGCTGGTGCCCCACGCCGGTGGCGAGATACACGAGTCGACGGAGATACTTGAGGCAATCCAGGACCTGGTGATCGGGTCTAACTGGTAGATTAGTATATTGGTAAATTGGTAGATTGGGTTCTGCTGAGCCTCCCCAATTTACCAGTCTACCAGTCTACCAACCTACCAGTGTACCAATCTACCATCTTTGGTTGAGCAAGCATGGCACGAATCGGTGTCTTCATCTGTCATTGTGGCGAGAACATAGCTGGCGTCGTGGATGTGGACGCGGTGACGCAGGCGGCGGCGCGGCTGCCGGGCGTAGCCCATGCCGAGCACTACCGCTACATGTGCTCGGACCCTGGTCAGAAGCTGCTCATCGAAGCCATCAAGGACAAGCATCTGACCGGCGTAGTGGTGGCCGCCTGCAGCCCTACGATGCACGAGATGACCTTTCGCGCGGCGGCGGTAGAAGGCGGACTCAACCCCTACCTCAGCGAGATGTCCAACATCCGCGAGCAATGCTCCTGGGTGCACGAGGACAAAGTCGCTGCCACGGTGAAGGCCACCGACCTCGTGCGGTTGATGGTGGAGAAGGTCAAGCGCAACCACGCTCTGCAACCGATCACCGTGCCGGTGACTAAGCGAGCGCTGGTCATCGGCGGCGGCATCGCCGGCATCCAGACGGCGTTGGACCTGGCCAATGGCGGGCACGAAGTGATCCTGGTGGAGCGCGAGCCCTCCATCGGCGGGCACATGGCCCAGCTTTCGGAGACCTTCCCCACGCTGGACTGCTCGCAGTGCATCCTCACCCCGCGCATGGTGCAAGTGAGCCGCCATCCCAACATCACGCTGCTGACCTACAGCGAGGTGGAAGAGATCAGCGGCTATGTGGGCAACTTCAAGGTCAAGATCCGCCGCAAGCCCCGCTACGTCATCGAGGACAAATGCACCAACTGCGGCGATTGCGCCGTAGTCTGCCCGCAGGTGGTGCCCAACGAGTTCGACGGTGGGTTGAGCTGGCGACGGGCCATCTACATCCCCTTCCCCCAGGCCGTGCCCGCAGTATACACCCTGGACGAAGAGTCCTGCCTGGGCCTGCATCCGCTGGTCTGCGAGAAGTGCTTCCAGGCCTGCGATGCCGAGGCCGTGGACCTTGACATGAAACCTGAGATCGTCGAGGCAGACGTGGGAGCCATCGTGGTCGCCACCGGCTACGACCTCTTCGCTGCCCAACAGGCGAGAGAATTGGGTTGGGGCAAGTTCCCCGACGTGGTCACCGGACTGGAGTTCGAGCGACTACTGTCCGCTTCCGGCCCCACCAGTGGCGAGGTGCGTCGCCCTTCCGACGGCCGTGTGCCCAAGGAGGTTGTCTTCATCCAGTGCGTCGGCTCTCGTGACCCTGAGCAAGGCGTGCCCTACTGCTCCAAGATCTGCTGCATGTACACGGCCAAGCACGCCATGCTCTACAAGCACAAAGTGCCCGATGGTCAGGCCTACGTGTTCTACATGGATATACGGGCCGGCGGTAAAGGCTACGAGGAGTTCGTCAATCGGGCCGTGGAAGAAGACCGCGTGCTCTACGTCCGCGGGCGGGTGAGCAGGATCTTCCAGGAAAATGGCAAGCTGAACGTCTGGGGGGCGGACACGCTGACGGGGCAGGCGGTGGAGATCGCTGCCGACCTGGTGGTGCTGGCCACAGCGATGGTGGCCAACACGGGGCACGACGTGCTGGCCCAGCAACTGCGGGCCATCGTCGACGAGCACGGCTTCTACCAGGAGGCGCATCCCAAGCTGCGCCCAGTGGAAACGCTGACGGCGGGGCTCTACCTGGCGGGGGCGGTGCAGGCGCCCAAAGACATCCCGGAGACGGTAGCCCAGGCCAGCGCTGCGGCGAGCAAGGTGCAGGCGCTCTTCTCCCGCGACGAGTTGGAGCGGGAGCCGGTGGTGGCCCACGTGGATGAACTGACCTGCGAGGGGTGTTTCGATTGCGAGAAGGTCTGCCCCTACGGCGCCATCGAGCGCAAGGAGATACGGGATCGGGAGGGGAACTTGCTGCGCCTGGTATCCAGCGTGAACGAGGGCCTTTGCGAGGGATGTGGGGCATGCGTGGTGGCCTGCCGCAACCACAGCATTGAGCTAGAGGGTTTCGCCGACGATCAGATCTATGGGGAGATCGTGGCACTTTGGCCCACGACAGTGGGTCTGCCAGAGTTGGTAGACTGGTAGACTGGGAAACTGGGAAACTGGTAAATTGGGAGACTGGTCATCACATGGAGCCTGGGGGAGAAGAGGAAGGCACCAATCTACCAACCTACCAATATACCAATGTAAAGAGTTAGAACATGCCTGACGAAAGCTGGCAACCACAGATCGTTGCCTTCGTGTGCCAATGGTGCACCTACGCCGGGGCCGACCTGGCAGGCACCAGCCGCATGAAATACGCACCCAACGTGCGCATTGTCAAGCTGCCCTGCTCCGGACGCATTGACCCGCTTTTCCTGGTCAAGGCCTTCGAGCAGGGAGCCGATGGCGTGCTGGTCTCCGGCTGCCATCCAGGCAATTGCCACTACGTCAGCGGCAACCTGCTGGCGCGGCGGCGCTTCACCGTCTTCCGCGAGCTGCTGAGCTTCCTGGGCCTTGAGCGGGAACGGCTGCAATTCTCCTGGGTTTCGGCAGCCGAAGCGGTCAAGTGGACCGAGGTGGTGGACGCGGTCACGGAGGAGATCAGGCGGCTAGGGCCGAGGAAGCTTGGCTGGGGAGAGACACTGCCCAGCAGAGGTTCGCGGTTCCAGGTTGCAAGTTCCAAAGTTGAACCCGAAACCCGAAACCCAAAACCCAAAACCCTGCAAGCGGCTGAGGAGAGCATTCGCCGCATTGCCCGGCAACTGCTGGAGGCAAACGCGGTCGACGTCGTCGTCGGCTACGGGAACGGCACACTGAGCGGAGTGACTACGCCCGTGTTTGTCACCCAGCCGGACGGTGTCGAGCAGTTGGTCTGGAACGAGCGTTGCCTGAACAACCTCAGCGTTTACCTGACCCGCGACCTGGTCAAGCGGATGGGTCGGGTGGGGATTGTGGCCAAGGGTTGCGATGCCAAGGCGCTGGTAGCACTGTTGCAGGAGACCCAGATCAATCGAGATCAGTTGACCATCATCGGCGTGCCCTGTGAGGGGATGATGCAGAACGGACGCCTGGCGGTCAAGTGCGTTACGTGTGATGTGCACACACCGCCGATCTACGACCATCTGGTGAAAGTGGGTGTTGGAATCGAGATACTGGAGATTGGAGAATCGGGAGAAGCGGATCCCAGAGACGCGGAGATTGCGGCGCTGGAAGCGCTGACGCATCAAGAGCGCTGGGCCTACTGGCAGGAGCAGTTCTCCCGTTGCATCCGCTGCTACGCCTGCCGTGCCGTTTGCCCCCTCTGCTACTGCGACACGTGCATTGTGGAACAAACGCAGCCGCAGTGGATTCCGCCCGCTTTCGACGCCAAGGGCAATCTGAGCTGGAACATCGTTAGGGCTTTGCATCTGGCCGGTCGCTGCATCGGCTGCGATGAGTGCACCCGGGCCTGTCCGGCCAACATCCGGCTGGATCTCATCAACCGCAAGCTGGCGCTGCTGATTAGCGACGAGTACGGCTATCGCTCCGGCTACGACGCTGGCGTCGCACCGCCGTTGACCACCTTCCGGCCCGAGGATCGAGCGGAGTTCATCCGATGATGTGCAGGATGTTGCATCGAGACAAGCTGACCGCTTGGCTAGAGGAATTGTCACGCTCCGGGCGGCGGCTGATCGCACCGCAGCGGGAGGGAAATGACGCCGTCTTCAAGCCCGTAGAGACAGTGGACGACATCACTTTGGATTATGTGAACACACGGTGGCCAGTGAAGGAATGGCTGTTCCCTCGCTCGGAACCGCTGCTACGCTATCGTTATGTGGGCAGCAGCGTGGAATTGGAGCAGCCCGACCTCGGTCTGGAGCCTCAGGTGATCTTCGGTGTCCGACCGTGTGATGCGGCCGGCCTGGCGATCCTGGATCAGGTGTTCATCACCGATTACGAAGACGAGTTCTACACTCGGCGGCGCTCTGTGACCACGGTCGTCGGTCTCTCCTGCACCGAGCCCGCCGAATCCTGCTTCTGCACCGCCGTGGGTCTCTCCCCCACCTCCAGCGAGGGCAGCGACATGCTGCTCACACCGATGGGGGATGATGGCTACCTGGTGGAAACGCTAACCGCCAAGGGCAAGCAGTTGCTGTGGGAATATGGTCACTATTTCGGCGCAGGCGAGTGCGGCTCCAAGGACCTGGCGACGAAAGCTATCGAGGCCAAGATGTCACGTGGGGCGACGCTGGCTCAAGGCATCGGCTATTCGGAGGAACTGTTCGAGCACCCCATCTGGGCAGAGCTGGCCCGCAAGTGCGTGGGCTGCGGCATCTGTGCCTACGTCTGCCCCACATGCCACTGCTTCGACATCATGGATGACGCCGACGCCTGGGGCGGCATTCGCTGCAGAAACTGGGATTCCTGCGCCTTCTCCTTGTTCACGCAGCATGCTTCAGGTCACAACCCGCGCCCCGAACAGGACGGTCGCTACCGCCAGCGGGTGCTGCACAAGTTCAGCTACTTCCCACAGAACTATGGACGTGTCATGTGCGTCGGATGTGGCCGCTGCGTCACCGACTGCCCCGTGAATCTGGACATCTACGCCGTGGCGCA